>JALGTY010000272.1 GCA_029821145.1 Candidatus Zipacnadia bacterium | reverse complement strand
CCCCGGACCTCCTCGTAGCCGACCAGCCACCAGTCGGGCACGTCAATGTATTTGCGGATGTCATCATCATGTTTCCACGGCCACTTGGGGCTACTGTTCCACAGCTTCATCGCTAATCACATCCTGTTTGCGGAAGGTTCCTGTATGTTCTCAATCGAGGGGCTACTGAAGGTTGAATGCTGCCAGGGCGCCTTGCTCCGTTGCAGCGATGACAGTCTCATTGCCCTTGGCCTGGAAGCGGGCGGTGGCAACGCAACTGACCGGACCAGCCATCTCAGCGTGGGCCAGGCGCTTGCCCTCGGCTGATACCACATAGACGCCGCCCGTGTTTGCGCCGGCGATGACCTGCACACCACTTCCCCCTGGTGCTCCGACAGCCAATGCCGAGATTGGTTCGCCCAGGTTCAGCCGCCATGTCAGCGGCTGGGCCGCTTCATTCAGGCAGAACAGACTCCCCCCGCCGGAGCCGACCAGTATCTCAGCGATGCCGTTGCCATCCAGGTCAGTCACTGCCGGCCCGGTTGCCGACAGCCCACTCGCCCTGAACGACCATTTCCTCGCGTACGGCTCAGCGGTCTCGAACACATCCGTGATACCGGTGCGATGGTCTGTGCGGACCTTCCGGTATCCCCCATCGGCGGCTATCTTCGCGACATCACAGAACCGGTCCCCGTATCCTGCCGTTTGCCGGCTGAGCATATTGCCCTCATTGTCCACGATATAGCCGCCGACGCCATACCACCTGCCACCGCTCTCAATAGCGATCTTCATCTGCCCGTCGCCGGTGTCATCGAACGCGTTCACACTATTGATGGTGCCGGCGGACTCATACAGGTGCCACAGCAGCTTCCCGGCCGGCGTCAGACACCACAAGGTCCCAAACACGCGCGGACCGTGCTTGAACGTCTTTGACCCAACCAGGACCTCCTTCGTCCCATCCGCGTTGATGTCGGCGACCTCTATGGCTACCATCTCGCCGTCGCCTTCGATGTAGCGGCCCACCCCGTAGGTCCCGGGGGCCTGATTCGTACACACGATACCTCTGCCGGTGAACTTCCACTCCAGGCCCGCGCCATCGAGGCAATACAGATGCTCATCATCGCTGGCCACCAGGATCCGGTTCCCCTCGCCGAAGTCGGTCACTGCGATATCATTGATGCCGCCTTCAGCCTGGAAAAACGTTTCCCCGACCGAACTGCCGTCGGCCTTGACGAGGATCACCCGTCCATCCGACGTCCCGACCAGTACCTCCTCGCTGCCGTCCCCGTCCAGGTCCGTCGTCTCAAGACAGCGCACCGAGACCTTGTCTTGCGCGGGGACCTGGAACTCCCACTTCATCTGCAGCTTCTGCGGATACTGGATCTGCGCGGCCTGACTGATTTGCGCCGGGGCCGTTGCTGCCTTCGCCACAATCCCCCTGACGGCTTCAGCCAGCGCCGCCAACAGCGCACCCTTCGCCGGCACCCGCTGTGGCCCGGCCTCCAACTGCATTGTCCCGCCTGCTCTCGCCTGCTCGCCACCGAGACCCCGCACTTTCAGCTCAGTCGGCTCCGCTGCCTGTGCGGTAACCACGCCCGTCGTGAAGTTCACCGCCAGATCAATCGGCTTGTCTGTCTCCAGCATCGGCTGCTCCCCGCCGAAGCTCGTAAGCCCGCAGACAGACATCTCATCAGCCGCCAGCGCGAACATCGTACACTTGACCTCCACGCCCGGGCCGAGGACCATCGCCTCCTCCGGTTTGCCAAGCGGTGCGACACCGACCAGCACCTGGCGGTCGGGCTCAGTCACCACACACGTAGTCTGGCTGATCCGCTTGATGGTGTACTTATTGGGTTCGGCCTTTGGGCGTCCGTAGAACATGGTGGCGAAAGTGGGCTCATCACCCACGGCAAGCTGCCCGTTGATGCTCTGCCTGAAGACCGGCCGATCGTCGCCCGGCTCGATGGCTTTGACAAGAGGTCTGTTCCCGCCGGCCGCCTGCAGGTAGAAGGTGTGCTCCTTGGATGTGAGCGACGTCGAGTAGTCCTTGCTGACCTCATCGCCCGCGCCCATCCACTGGCACAGAACGCTGTAGTCGTCTGCCTCCAGGACCTGCAACTGGTCAAATACCACCCAGTACTTGCCCTTGATCCACACGATGTTTCGCGCCCAGTCCATACCGTTGTACTTGTGCATCACACTGCGCACGAAGCCGCTGTTGGGAAGCTCCGAGGCCACCTGCAGGTCACACAGCGCGACGCGCTTGTCGGACATCTGCCCGTCCCTCAGCACCAGGCAGGTCGAGTGATACTTCATGTTGCGCGCCCCGCCCCACTTGCCCGTCTCAGTCAGCCAATCCTCCCCCTGCGTAATCCACGGTATCGCATTACCGTCGCCACCGTTATCAATGCCGTCATTGATCCCGTCCAGGCGCAGGTACTGGTCATCGGGGGTGAAGCCCGTCCTCATGCAAAGCTGGTGGAAAGCCCGCTCCCGGGGCACGTTGACGAGTCTGCCCTCCCGCTGGTACTGCGCGTAGTTGGTCTCATGTATCGGCATGTAGTGAAGGCCGATCATTTCCTCGGGCACGCGCTCCTCCATATTCGGCATGTAGCTCCATAGCGTGGTATTGATCTTGGCGGTCGTCATCTCCGGATAATAGGTTTTCATCTCATGCCGCCAGTTGTGATACCACGCGTAGGTCGGGTCCTTGCAGTACCAGGCAATGATACCGGGCGTCGGCTGTGGACCGTGCATACCGAAGAACGCATTGCCCAGCGTGCCCGTGGTGATGAAGCAGTACTCCATGTACTTCCGCGCGGCGCCGGACTCGAAGAACTGGTAGTTGTTCATCGCCGGGGCTAACATCGCCGCAGTCCGCGCATACATGATGGTATAACCACCGTCATTGTCAATGATCCCGTTCGAGTTAGCCATCGTCTGCTGTCCGACATTCACAAACGCGATGCCCTTGTCTATCCGCTCGAAGTCGGCATCCGGATAGTATTTCTTGAAGTACTTTCCCCCGTAGATGACCGTCATCGAGACATTGTGAAGCCCCGATGAAGCAAGCACCCCTGGCTTGAGTTGCGTAATGCGCCCGTGCACACTCATCCGCGACACGTAGTCATATAGCAGATTCGTCATCTCCAGCTTGAGATCATCCGGCAGCAGCGGGCTTTCCTCGAGCTGGTCATAGCCCAGGAGCATGAAGGGGATGATGTACTTCGGGGTTGTGATCTGCCGGCCCGGTATCCACTTGTAGTACTCATCCATCCACCGGCGCATCATCAGCGCATAGCACTTCAGGTACTCGTTCCGGCCGGTCAGGAAATAGCCCTCGGCGGCACTGACCATTTTGTTTTCGGCCTGATACGGCAGCGCCTTCAGATCAATGAAGTTCTTGTGATAGTACGGCTCGATTGTCTTGGCGAGCTCCTCCACGTTCTCCGTACCCTTGAAGCGCACTTCAACCGTACGGGGTATCGTCAGCGTCTTGCCGTTGACAATCAGGCCCTTGAAATGCTCGACGGCAAGCTTCACACCATCAAGCTCCGTCCCGCCCAGCATGATTACGTTCTTGCCGGTACCCCAGGGATCACAGCACGAGCGCACGACGAAGCCGGGCGGGTGCTCCTTATCCCCCGGCCCCGGGAACCAATCATCGCAGGCCACGTAATGCCAGACGTACAGGTCAAAGGCAAGCTTGTTATTGTTCATCCGGCCCAGGCAGATGAGGTTCGTCGCATGATCCGCCTCCGAATACTCCTTGTCGCTCTTGACCGGAACTTCAGCGCCGGTTGCCGCCTTGATCGCCGCCGCCACCTGCGCGGCGAGGTCAGCATATCCATCCCCGGCCGGGTGAATGATGATACAGGTCGCCTGCCCATTCTCCACCAATATCGTATCGGGATAATACGTCTTCAGTTGCGTAATCGTCTGCTCAGGTACATACAGCTCCGCTGACCAGCCGAGTGTTGCCGTCACCAGCACCACCATGAGAACCCATCCGAGCCGCTTCATTGCTGCCAACCTCCGTCTGGAGCTGACTTGTCTTCCATGCTGATGCTATCCGTTTCCCTGTCAGGGCTGGCGAACCTGCGCTGCAAAGAGGACCCGGCGCAATCAAGTTCAGCCCATCCCCCGGTGCTGCTTATGTGCGCCTTACAAGCCGACACTGCCCATATGCTTCCCTACTGCGCTCGGATGACGTAGCCGGTGAGGTGACAGCGGGCTGCGGTAGGCAGTGTCGGGCCGAGGAGATAGGTGTGGCAGTCCATAGCCGTGCTGAAGGCGAAGCAATCGGCACACTGGGTGCAAGACCCGCGTTTGTAATACAGGTTGTCGGGGTCGCAGTGTGCCGAACCGCCGCAGTAGGGGCATGTGTGGAGCCACATTTCCCATTGCGGAGTTCGGGCTTCCACTGTAGTTATGCAGATTTTTCTAACGGCTGGGCCGGATTCTCGGCGGAAGCGCAGCTTCCGCCTCGTATGCGGCCCCTCCGAAAGGCAACGGCAACGCCCTCACCCCCTGCCCCTCTCCCGCAGGGAGAGGGGAGAACGGCAACGGCGTCGGGCTAGAAAGCCCGACCTACGGGCAGATGATTGGAACCGC
>JALGTY010000020.1 GCA_029821145.1 Candidatus Zipacnadia bacterium | reverse complement strand
GTCGCCCTGCTGGCCCGAGGCCATGGTGCAGGCAGCCAGGACAAACGTAAAGGCCACGAACATTGCACTCATGTTACTCATCTGACTCCTCTCGATCGCGTGACGGCTTCTGTCACTGCGTCAGAGGCTGTGCGCCATGCCGTCCTCAAGTGATGCCACAATCTGCTCGATGACTTGTGTCACCGCCAGGCCGTCTTCGCCAGTGCAAGATGGCTCTTCATCGTTCAGGACACAATCAATGAAGTGTTGGAAGGGAAGCAGTTCGGTGGTCGTCGGATCGAGAATGAAGGGAGTCTCATAGCGGTCGGCTGTGACAATTTCCAGCCCTTCCTTGTCAGCCTCGATGGCGATTCTGCCTGTCTCGCCCAGGATGTCAATCTTGAAATCAATTACACTGCGCCATGCAGCAGGCAGAATCCAGGACGACTCGAGGGTGACGATCGTTTCGCCTACCTGAAGTTGTGCCTGGACCGCATCGTAGCAGTCAATGCCTCTGGCCTGGAGGATGCCCTTGTGGCCGGTGGCGAAAACGCCATTGACTTCCTGGCCCAGGAGCCACCGCACAATATCCACCAGGTGCGGGAGCAGGAACCACTCCGGCCCGCTGCGATTCGCCCAGGTAAGCCACTCGGTTGGCACGACTATCTGGTCACTGAGGCGGGCGTAGCACACGACCGGCAGGCCAATCTGGCCCTCGTCAATCACTTCTTTGGCTTGGGCGATGGGCGGATACCAACGGTTGTGGAAGTTGACCATGAGCTTTGCGCCGGCTCGGTCGCGAGCGGCCAGAATGTCTCTGCACTCGCCACTCGTCATCGCCATAGGCTTTTCGACGAGAACGTGTTTTCCGGCTGCCAGCATCATCAGCGCCGCCTCAGTATGCGCGAAATCAGGCGTCGCGATGCTGACGATGTCTATCCGGTCATCCTCGGCAATTCGCTGTAGCTCGGTGGTGTATGTCACGCCGAGTTTTTCGCCCGTCGCCTGTGCGCGCTGTTGGCTGCGGCTCCATACGCAAACCAGTTCGGTACGCGGGTCGCGTTGGTAGGCGCGGGCGTGAATGTGACCATATATTCCTGCGCCAACGACAGCGGCATTGAGCCGTCCGTGTTTCATCATTGTCGTCCCTTCGCCCTTTGCTGGTTCCTTCCCCGCCGCTGTCTGCAATCCTGCCGGGCAAGCACCGGATCTCCGCATCAACTTCTGAAGTGGTCTGTCACGGGATGTAGGCACCGGCTGCTTCATACAGGGCGAGGATATTTTCGGTGGAGATGTCCTCCATGAATTCCTGGCTGGGCGCGCAGATGAAGCCGCCCTTCGGGAATAATTCAATACGCGATTCAACCTCGGCTTTGACATCCTCGACCGTGCCGAAGGGCAGTGTCTGCTGGGTGTCAATCGAGCCATGGAAGCAGAGGTCCTGGCCGAATTCGTGAGCCAGCCGCTCCGCCTCCATATCTCTTGCGCGCACCTGCACCGGGTCAAGCGCATCCATGCCGATATCAATCAAATCCGGCAAGAAATCATAGACGCTGCCGCAGGAGTGCAGCATCACCTTGATGTTGTAGGCTTTGGCCTGGGTGAAGAGTCTGGCCAGATGCGGCTTGATGAATTTGCGGAACATCTCGATGCTGATGAGCGGGCCGGTCTGGCCGCCGTAGTCATCACCCATGAAGAATATCTGCATCTCCCCGCGAGCGGCCTCGAACTGCCGGCGGCAGCTTTCCAGGTAAAAATCGGTGACGCGGGTCAGCACCGCCTCGGCCACTGCAGGATACAGCGCCATGGCCGTGAGCAATTCCTGCATGCCCATCAGGTACATGGAGACGCAGAAGAAAGGCGACCATGCACCACCCATCACGGCGTTGTCACCGCCGGCCAGGCAGGCGTCATACACACTGCTGTAGTCCCACCAGTCGGGCTCGGGAAAAGGCTGATGGGCCTCGATCTCAGCCACGGTCGTGGCAGAGACCAGAGGTGTCTGGGTAACACTTGCGGCGTAGGTACCTCCCGGGTTGAGCGGCACGCCCCATCTGTCACACTCCCTGCCATCGGGCAGGAAATGGTGCTCGGGCCCGATATATGTGGCGCTGTCCCGCACATCGCGCAGATCCACGCCCAGAGCAGTGAGCATCCCCTCGTAATCTTCGGCGCCCACGGCCCGCTGGACACGCTCGGTGACCGGCCTAAGGGCCCAGTAGTCCACCGGCACGCGGTCGGGCGTGCGATGTTCGAATGCGGCGATGACGCGCTCTCGGGAAGTCAAAAAGTGCTCCTCATAGATCGCGGTACGGCGGCTAGTTGATTGATTCAACGGGCGAATGGGCGGCCCCGTCGGAGGAGCCGCGCAGGATCTCTGCCTCAAGGCCGGTACGTTGCTGGTATTGCGAGGCAACATCCTTGAGCTTGTTGCAGGCATCGGCGCGGGCCAGAACCGCTACAGTTCCCCCGCAGCCGCCGCCGGTGATTTTCGCACCGTACAAGCCGTGCGCAGGCCCTAACTCGCGCACCAGTCTTACCAACAGGTCCGTTTCGCGGCAGCCCATACCGCACCAGCGCCCGTAGCTGTGATGGGAGGCGTACATCAGCTTCCCCGCGCCCATCATGGCCGGTTCGGTGCCATGCTCGATACACTCAGCGAATTGAGCGACGCGGGCGTTTTCATAAATGGGATGGCGGGTGCACGGCCGGACTGAGTAAGTAACATCCGGTTCGACGGCAGTAGCGTCATCATCCGTGCGACCGTACTTGTCCAGGAAATCCCCGCCCTTGATGCGCGGCGGCAGGATCTTATGAAGCGTTTCCCTGTAATCGGCAGGCGAGTATCGGGTCAGGTAGTCGGTGCGCTGGCCGGTCGCAGCTTCGATGATCTTCTTGCCCATGAAGGTGGCAGCGCGGGTGCGGCCGTAGCGGTTGCCGCCGACGCTGTGGCGGACACCCGAGACCAAGCCGAAGACACCGTAGGCGTCGGGGATGCGGACATCGCCGACGATTTCATGGGGCCGGCAGCGGATGGCCAGGAGATGGTCCTTGCGGCCCAGAGATGCGGTCACCTGGTCCATGATGCCACACGGCGCGCCGACGACGTGGTTCTCGACGATCTGGCAAAGACGCGCCAACCGTAGCGGCTCGATCTGCAATTGATAATGAGCAGCGATGGCAGACATGGCAGCGACCTCCAGCGAGGCGGATGAGGCCACACCGCTGCCGATAGACACGTCGCTGCAGACAGCAATACTGAGGCCACGAGCTGGCGCTGGCATGATACCCTCGGCGACCAGCACCGCAACACACCCGAGCACGTATCCGGCCCAGCTCTTGCCGGTCTTGGCAAACAGGTCAGCAACCTCCGCATAGGTGCGGTCTGACGCGCAGAGGTTCTCCAAGGGGACGGCTACTTCGGGCTCGAGGCCGAGGTCCGCGGCAGAGAAGCTGTAGGTGATGGCAAGCGCGTCGGAGCGGGACTGAATGGCGGCAACGGTGGCCTGGGCGAGCGGCCATTCCAGGACCAGAGAGCCGGAATAGTCGGCGATTCCGCCCATGACATCGAGCCGTGCCGGCGCGCGGGCGACCAGGATCGGATCGCCGGCTGAGAACAAGCTGCCGCGCAGCTTTTCAATTTGCCGCAGAGCCCTTCTGGGCAACGTCTTCTCCCTGGACGTATGTTGTTTGACCAAGCGGAAAATTTCTCTGCGCCCCGGCGCGATTCCTGCGTCCATGGGCTGCGCGATGCTGGCGGACGCAATCTTGACGCTGCGCATTGTATCGGATACCATAATGAACTGTGGGCAATCGCAATGTTGCGACCAATCGCAAAGTGCGCCATGAGTACTTCGTGGACAGGAGCTACGAGGCGGGCATAGAGTTGCGCGGGGCCGAGGTGAAGTCTCTGCGGGCCGGCAATGTGAGCCTCAATGAGTGTTATGCCCAGGTTCACGACGGCGAGGTGTGGGTGCACGGGATGCACATAAGCCCGTACAAGCACGCCACCGGCACAGAGCTGCCCGACCCGGTTCGCAGGCGCAGGCTGCTCTTGAAAAAACAGCAGATCGCAACACTAGACCGCCAGGTCCGCCAAAAGGGCTATACGCTCATCCCGCTGCGTGTTTATTTTACCGAGCGCGGGCATGCTAAGATTGAGCTGGGCCTGTGCCGAGGAAAAAGGCAATACGACAAGCGCGAGGCCATTGCCGAGCGGGATATGCAGCGCGAGGCCGAGCGTGCACGAAGAGAGTTTGAAAAGACGCGCTGACAAGTTCTCCTGTTACTGCCGGCGAGGCCAGCCCGTATTGCAGATCGCGATAATATGCTGATGTAGGCTATAAGGTGGTTAGGGACCAAATGCCAAACATCCTGATAGTGGAAGACGATTATCAGTTGCGCAGAGTAGTTGCCAATGCTCTGGATGACCTGGGCTTTCGTTACGATGAGGCGGGCAACGGACGAGAAGCGCTGCAGAAGCTGTGTGATGCGACCAGCCAGGGCGACACGTACGACTGCATACTCTTGGACATCGTGATGCCCGAGATAGACGGCTGGCAGGTGCTGGCAGCGGTCAAGAACAACCCGCTTTGGGCCCCCATCACGGTGGTTGTGCTGACAGGCTACGCCAATGAGCCTGGCGATGTGTTGAAGGTTGCCAAGTACGATGGAGTCCATATCGAGAAAAAGGGCCACTTCATTAGGACTGTGGGAGAGCTGCTGAACCGGCTGCTCAGTGCGGAGTAAAGCCGGCCTCAGTCAGCTAGCATTGACGGCCGCACAAAACGCGAGTATATGGGCACATTTACCGGGAGGCGACACGACTGCCTCCCGCGTGTTGTATCTGGAGAATGACAGCACCACTGATCGAGAGAGGCACGAGAGCGGTTGGCGAGACAACACCATAGAGTGCCAAGTTGGTTGCGTGTAAAGATCGGCAAGCAGAGTCAGAGCGCAGCAACGCGCCGGCTTCTGCGAACCCACGGGGTTTGCACGGTTTGCGAAAGCGCGCGCTGCCCTAATATCGGCGAATGTTTCTCGCGCGCAACCGCGACATTTATGCTGATGGGCGACACCTGCACGCGCCACTGCCGCTTCTGCGCAGTGAACCACGCCGCACCCGGCCGGCAGCTACCGCCTCTCGACTCCGATGAGCCCCGGCGTGTGGCGGAGGCGGCTGCAGAGCTGGGTCTCAAGTTTGTCGTGGTGACCTCTGTCACCCGCGACGACCTGCCGGACGGTGGCGCGGCACATTTTGCAGCCACGATAGAGGCGATCCAAGAGCGGTTGCCCGAGGCCGGCGTGGAGGTCCTTACTCCTGACTTCCGGGGAGATGAAGAGGCGCTGAAGGTCGTACTTGCAGCGCAGCCCACGGTGTTCAATCACAATGTGGAGACGGTGCGGGAGGTCAGCCCGACACTCCGCCCCCAGGCCGATCATGAGCGCTCCTTGCAGGTACTGTCCACCGCCAGGAGGAACAGTCCGGATATAGCGGTCAAATCAGGCTTTATGGTTGGCGTTGGCGAAACGGATGCCCAGATTAAGAGACTACTGACCGACCTGGCACAAGTAGGTTGTGACATCGTCACCATCGGCCAGTATCTGCAGCCGACCAGACAACATCTGCCGGTTGACAGATACGTGCCCCCGGAGCAGTTCGAGCAGTACGCGGACTGGGCAAGGGCAGCAGGAATCAACCAGGCCAGCGCCGGGCCATTCGTGCGCAGCAGCTACTGTGCAGGCGCCCTTGCCGAGGCGGCACGCAAACGCTAGCCTGCATGGCTCACCAACGCGTAGCTCGGCGTTCTCAGCTTCCCGTTCGACAGGCTCACGGCCCTGCCTGCCCTGAGCGAAGTGCAAAGGACCAACGTCGAAGGGCAGTCCGAGATCGCTGGCTTATCAGGAACCACTCGATGCACCCATAGACGGTTTGCCCGTCAAATTCTGCACTCCTTCGACATCATGCGACGGTTACTATCAGTAGTGGCGATCATAACGGTTCCCCTGGTGGGACTGCTGGCTACCGGCTATCTGGTAGTCGGCCAGAGCGCGTGGCTGCATCAGCGGGTACAAGAGGTGGTGGCTCGCCAACTTGCCGACATGACCGGCCGGGAGGTGCGGGTTGGCGCGGTCACCGGGAATCTCCTGACAAGTGCTGAGGTGGCCGGCATTTCGGTGGCCCGCAGCGACACTGTCAGCGACGGCGCGGTGCTTTCGGCCAGTCGGCTGCGGCTTAGTTACGACCTGCCGGCGATTCTGCTGGGCGCCAAAGCGCCGGCGGCGGCGGTGCGGGAGGTCCGCGTCGAAGGGCTTGAAGTGGACGTCACGCGCCACGCTGATGGCCGGCTGAATCTCCAGGACTTGCTGCCCCCGCCGGAAAAGGTGGTACCTCCCGAGGAGCAGTTCCAGGGCCAGGTTCACCTCGAAGATGCACACATCCACTATACCGATCACACCGGCACCTTCTCTGGCGACCCGCTGCGTGTCGAACTGGCAAATGTCTCCGGTTTGGTGGACCTGAGACGGCCTGGGTTAGTAAGAGCGCACCTCTCAGGCAACGCAGTGGAAGGACAGTTCACCGGTATTGCAGCGGACATCGTCTTGGACACCGGTAGTGGGGAGTTCAGTCTGGATGGGGAAGTCGGCGACGTGGACCTGGCATGGGTGCAGCGGCGCTTCTGGCCCGCTCTGGTTCTCGTCGCTGCTAGTGGTCGGGCGCAGGTAGATGCTTCGGTGTATAAGGTACAGACGAGCGCTGAGACGGATATCGGCTACTGCGTGCATGCGGATATTGGTTCCGCCATCGTAGCTATACCGGCGCTTGAGATCGCAGCGGTGCGTGTTGCCGGGCCGGTCACCGTCACGCCACAGGGGGTGGTGACCGACGGCCTGCAGCTCAAGTGGCAGGACGGCGACGTGTGGCTGGAAGGCGGCTTGCTGGGTTTTCGGGAGCCGACGCTTGACCTGCAGGTGCGCGCAACAGGACTTGATGCAGGTCGCGTGGTGCGACTGCTGCCCGCTGCGACTGTGGCCTCGCTGCCGGAGTTCTCGGTGAGTGGGCCGCTTGATGTTGATATGAACATTACCGGTCCCCTCGATCATGTCTGCATAGACGCCTCGGTGCAGGCCCCGGGCGAGGTGAGTGTCAGCCCCGCCAAGGGCATCAACCTGAGAGGTCAGCAGGCGGCGGTGGTTCTGTCGGTGCTCGACGCGGCGCAACCAGCGGTGGTAGGGAAGCTTGATGTTGCCAGCCTTGATCCGGGGGCAATCCGGCTCAACCACGACGACGCGACAGAGTGGCCCGAGGCAATAACGGTGTCTCCGCTCAGTAACGTGTCCGCAGAGGTACAGTGGGTCGCCGGCGAGCCGCTGGCGCACACGCAGCTTGCACTCGACAGTGTGAGCGTGGGCGAGGTTGAGATAAGCGCAGTGGCCGCAGAGGTAACGCTGGCAGGCAAGGCGTTGCGACTGCGTGACGTGAAGGCGGAACTCATGGGGGGAAGTCTGGCCGGCGATGTGGTCCTTGATTTCAGCGAACAGTCGCCGGCGGTTTATGCAAACGGCACGCTGAGCCAGATAGACCTTGCGGAGCTCGACAAACTGCCGGCCGAACTGACCGGCCTGCAGTCGGTGCCACAGGGCCAGGTGACAGCCGCGTTTGGCCTGAAGTACCGGGACGAGCAGCTCAGTTCGGTGGCCAGTATCAGCGGCACGGGGCTGGCTTATGAGCAATACAGCGTGGCACGTGCAGCGGCGCTGGTGAGGCACGAAGGCGAAGACCTCCAGATAGTGACCGCCTTTGCCGCCGACCCGCTGGCGACACTGTGGACCAAGGGCGAACTGAAAGGCTACCGCCACGGCGCGGACACTGAGCTGGCCCTGGACTTTCAGGTGGCGGAGGTGCAGCTTGATGAGATCATGGGGCGGCTTGATGTTGACGGGGTGCAGGGAATGCTATACGCGCAGGGCCATATTGACGGCACGTTTGCCGATCCGGCGGTGGTGGCCAGTGCGGTTGTATTTGAGCCGCGTTACAAGGACTATGACGCAGACGCGCTGTCGGCTGAGCTGGCCGCCGACCGCAGCAATCTCGATGTGGCACACTTGCTGGCGACCCGGGGCAGTGCGGCGCTTTCGGCCGGCGGCTCGGTATCGAATCTGTCGGAGTTAATCGCCGCGAAGGCAGGCGACAGCGCGGGTGACGAGTCGGAAATCGCCGGGCATTTTGAGTTCGCCGGCGTCCAGCTTGCCGATGTTGTGGAGATGCTGGACAAGGACTGGGAAGAGATTGATGGACTTGCTGAGGCTGACGGTGTGTTCAGCGGGACGGTGGCAAGCCCGGTCGTGGCCGGTACAGTGCAAGTTTCCCACGCGCTGACTTCCACGCTGGACATAACCCAGGGGCGCATACCCTTTGAGTTCGCCGGCGACCTCCTGGCGGTGGAAGATGCGGTCTTTGAGGCGCAAGGTTCGCACTTGCACGTGCAAGGGTCCATTGACTTCCGCGATAAGCCGGTGTTGTCGGCAAGCCTTTCGGCGGCCGATATTTATCTGGAGGGCATACACCAGCTCCAGGACATAGATCTCGAAGTGGCGGGACTGCTGCAGATACCGGTAGCGCAGATCGAAGGACCGTTCGACGCATTGACGGGGCGGGCGCTGGTGGTCAGTAAAGAGGTCCAACTCGGCGACGAGGTGCTGGACGACTTACTGGGCGAGGTGACGCTGAAGAAAGGTATCGTCAAGCTTGAGCACCTGCGCTGTGAGGTGGCTGGAGGGCAGTTGTCGGTCACCGGCCACTACTACCAGGACAGCAACGAGATAGACGGCTACGTTACCATCAGCGACACCAGCGCGTCAGAGTTGCTTGATATAGCCCGGCCTGTGGTGGCATCGGCGACTGCAAAGAATGCCAGCCCCGAGGAGCAGCGGGCGCTGTTGCGAAGCATTGACAGCATGTCGCTGCGTCTTGATGGGCAGGTTTACGTAGATGTGGACATTCTCGGCACCTTGGAGGCTCCGTGGGCTGAAGGTGCCGTCAGATTGCAGGAGGCGGTGTTCGATGAAGTCTCGCTGCCGCAAATTCAGATCCAGGCTAAGGCGAACCGCGAGGCTCTCTACGATGTTGCAGCGGAGGCGAAGCAAGCTGATGCCCTGATCACCGCCGAGGGCACTCTGGAATTCGACGGCGAGGTCAGTATGCTGATCGAGGGCTCGGGCATAGAGCTGACCAGGTACGAGAAGTGGATGCCGCTGGAGACGGACATTACCGGCGAACTGGGCTTTACGATCGCTGCGAGCGGAAAAACTCGCAAGCCGCAGGTCAGGGCAAGTATAGACGTGATGGAACCCGGTATCTCCGGAATCCGCTTTGACATGCTCCAGGCACCCATCATCACACTTGCAGAAGGCAAGCTCGATATTGATACGCTCATAGTCAAGCGTGAAGAGCAACAGGTAGTTGTTGACGGCATGCTTCCGTTCTCGTGGAAGCCGCTGGGCATCATTGCCGACCAACCGATGGAGTTGCAGGCAAAGGTTGAGGAGACACAACTGGCGTTGGCACCGGTCTTGATGAACGAGTTCGTACAGCACCGAGCGAGGCGTGATGGCACGGATGCGCCCGATACATGGGAGAAGATGGTCGTCGGTGGCTCGCTGAACAGCATCGTAAAAGTCTCTGGTACACCCAAGGAGCCATCACTGGTTGGGTTCTTACAGATAGAGAACGGTTCGGTGGCGCTTGACGAGAAAACGACGCCCCTGAAGGATATCGCCGTTGACCTGGAGTTGCGTGGCCAGGAACACGCAAACTTGGTGTATTTCAGGAATGCAAAAGCAGCCTGGGATAACGTTGTCCTGACACTCAATGGGAAGGCGGAGCTGAGTGGGCTTGCGGCCGACAAGCTGCATGAAAACAACTATGAGCTGACACTCAGCATCGCAGCCGACCAACAGCAACTCCTCAAGGGGCTAATCATCCGCGACCTTGGGGGCAATATAGCGCTCAAAGGCGGCGGCGATCAGCCACCGGAACTGACTGTGGATGAACTTGGCGGCTTGTTTGGCAAAGGCCGGATAGCGCTGAATGGGGACGCACGACTGGCGGATTTCCGCTTCGCCGAACTGGCCGGCAATCAGATAGACATGGCGCTGGTGGCCGATGGCAGTGAAGTGGCCGTAAAAGGTCTGGTGGAGGGGATCGTTGACGGGACGATCAATATTTCCGGCCCGGGTGGAGGGCAGCCGGCGCTGGTAAGCGGCAAGTACACCATGAGCCACGGCCAAATCGGTTTCGCGACCAGCAGCGGCGAAAAGAAGGACATGTATGCGCTGAACTCTAAGTATCCTAAGCCGGAGTTCGATGTGAAGGTGGCCTTGGGGCTTGACATGAAGGTGAGCGGCACCGGAATTGTTGCCCCGTTGCAGCCGACGCCGGCCGCGTTCCATTTGTATGGGACGCCGCAGAGGCCCGTAATCGAGGGCTTGGTCCAGGCGCAGGAGGGGCGAACGCAAATACCGGGCGGCGTGGCGACAATAGCTGAACTATGGGTGGATTACAAACTGGCGCCGAAGCCGCCGTTACGACGCGATCCGGTGAAGCTGGGGCTTACTGGGAATGTGCGGGGCAGTGCGCAAACGGTGATGCAATCGGCCAGCCTCTACGGTCAGGACATAGGGCCGGTGATGATAAACATCTACCTGACCGGCAAGCTCCCGGACCGGTGGGACCTCCAGGTCTCGTCAACGCCGCCGCTGGAGGAGTCGCAGATATATGCCCTCTTGGGAACGACGCCGTTGGGGGGGTTCGTATCAGAGGGCGGTCCCACGGATATTCAGCAGATTGTCTCTGAGCAGTTCCTGGCCGCTCTGGCTGCGGGCTTCAAACTGGCCGTGTTTGAGCCGATTGAACAGCAGTTACGACGAGCGCTGGGGCTTTCTGAATTAAGCGTTAACTTCGCATTCAACCAGCCTGTTGAAATCAGGATTGGCAAGTACGTGATGGATGACTTGTTGGTGTCTTATCGCACCGCCTTTGGGGCAGGCGAACAGGAATATGATATGACCGTCTCGTACGAGGTGGGGCAGAGCCTACGGGTGTCGTACACGACCGATGAAAGAAGCCGGAACCAGGTGCAGTTGGAGAAGCTATGGCAGTTCTGAGCAGGTGAGTTCGAGCCGGAGGCAAGCCTGCAACCGGCAAGGCTGCGACCTGTCTAACACTATGGATTCGCGTCCCGGCTTGCCTCCGGTCATCGGATACAATCCAGCGGGCGTGAAGCCTAAGTGACAGATAAACACAAGCGCGAAGAATTCCGGCAAATAATCGCGGACAATTACGACCGCGTCTATAATGTCATTTACCGCCTGATTAGCGATGCGGAAGAAGCAGCGGACCTGACGCAGGACACCTTTGTCAATGCCTACCGCGCATGGGAGACGTTTCGCGGAGAATCCCAGATCTACACGTGGCTTTATCGAATCGCGGTGAACCTGACGAAGAACCGTCTGGAGCGGCAGGGCCGAATCTCACGCACCGAGGTGGCGTCCCTCGACGCCCCGCTGGAGCCGCACGACGAAAACCAACTGTTCTTGCAGATAAACGACGAGAGTCTGGCTCCCCAGCGGCTGGCGGAGAACCGAGAGTTACGAGACGTCTTGGCACGTCTGGTGGATCGTCTTCGCTATGATTATCGTGAAGTGATCGTATTGCGAGACTATCAGGGCTTTTCCTACAACGAAATGGCTGATATACTTGACTGCAGCCTTGAAGCGGTCAAGTCACGCCTGTTTCGAGCACGCTCGGTGTTGCGAGAGCGTCTGGATGCGTATCTGCAGGGGGAACCGTAGCGGATCTGCTCTTATCCCGTGGGGGGTACCCAGTCGGGTACCCACTGCGAAGCAGTGGGTGAAGTGGGTCAGGCTTCCCGCAGGCCCTGCCGTGTGCGCCCTGAGCTTGTCGAAGGGAGCTTGCCGAAGGGCAGCCCGACACGTCTCACTCCCGCGTAAGTCGGGCTTCCAGCCCGACACCAAATATGAGATAATCGAACTCAAAATAGCAACGTAGGCAAATCACATATGTATCGGAACTGCCGTATTCACTAGGAGAGGTGCGAGCATGATTTACGCCGAGGCGCGCTGTCTGGTATGGGTAGGAATACTTGGACTATTGCTAGGAGGGATAGGGACTGGCGCATGCTGGTCCCAGGACGAGCCTCTGATTGCCGCGATCCGTGTCGAGGGCAACGACTATATCTCGGCGGAAGCGATCGTCGAGGAGGTCGCGGAGGTGCTCAAGATCGGTGCGCCCTACACTGCGAAAGCCAGGGAAGCGGCCCGGCGCAAGATCATGAAGCTCGGGTACTTCGACAAGGTGTCGGTAGAGCGTGAGCAACTTGCGAAGGGAGTGGTGGTGGTCATCACCGTTGTTGAGAAAAAACGGATAACCCGGATCGAGCTGGTTGGCAATACGGTGATAACCGACGAGCAACTGCGTGAGGTGTTGTTTATCCGCGAGGGCCATGTAGTAGATGACAGTGCCATCAGGCGCGACGTGAGCCGAATTGTGGACTACTACAGCCAGCAGGGCTATATGGCTCATGTCTCCGACGTCCAGGTCACCAAGTTCGGGGTGGTTACCTTCGTGATCGAAGAGGCACGCATCGAAGACGTGGTCGTGGAGGGTTTGGTGCGCACCAAGCAAGAAGTGGTCACACGAGAGCTCGAGCTTCAGCCCGGTGAGCTTTTCCGCGAGCAGACGATTGTCCAGCAGGTGCGCAGGATTTTCAACCTCGGCATATTCGAGAACGTGGGCTCTGACATCCGGCCTGGCGTGGAAGATCCGGAGCGCGGCGTAATAGTCGCCATACAGGTCGAGGAGAAGCGTACGGGACAGGCGTCGGTGGCCTTCGGGTACAGCAATCTGGATGATTTCGTGCTGGTATTGTCACTTGCCGAGAACAACTTCCGGGGCAAGGCCGAGCGTGCCTCTATTGACCTGGAGTTGTTCGGCCGCACCAGCTACGAGGCGAAATTCTTCGAGCCGTATCTGGACGACAAAGGCACCTCATTCTCCATACGTGTCTTTGACACCGAAAGAAGAAGGCGCTTTGTAGGTGGAGCCGCCGTGACGACCGCGGAGGACACTTTCGAGGAACGGCGCACTGGCGTCAATATGTCAGTGTCGGTGCCGACCGCCAAGACCTCTCGGATGAAGTTCGGCTTCCGCAGCGAGGAGGTCTCGAGCAGCTTCTTACAGGGAGTGCGCACTATTGGCGAGGGCAGCTTCGCTCCGGGCGCCGGACAAGACAGTTCCGGTGGCGTGTGGTCCGGAACCAACCTCGGTGAGGACATCTCAAGTGGCGTGGGCGGCTATGACCCGGGAGCGTTGACGGACAATCCTGGCCCCGGCGACATTCGCAGCCCGATAGTAGTAGCTGCACCGCTGCATCCCGGCGGGCAACTGGCGAGTATCACGCTCGGCCGCAACAGCGATACCCGCGACATCCCCACGAACCCCACAGCAGGCGGCTACACCGATGTTTCGTTCGAATATGCTAGTAAGCTCGTCGGTGGCGATGTGGATTTTCAGAAATTGATGGCCGAACGACGGATGTACAAGCGGATGGGCGGCAGAGATGTACTGGCGGGGCGACTGATATTGGGCACCTCGTTCGGGACCCCGCCGCTATTCGAATCGTACTCAGTCGGAGGAACTAACACTCTCCGTGGATACAAGGATGACCGGTTCAGGGGCGAGAACATGCTATTGCTCAACGTGGAGTACCGACGCTGGCTCAGTGACAAGCTTGCGGCGGTCGGTTTTGTTGATGTCGGCAGCGCCTATGGCGGCGAGTTTCCGACTGTGGTGCCGGGCTTCTCGATTCCGGCTGAAGACGCTAAGTTCGATGCCCATATCGGCGTCGGGGTCGGTCTGCGGGTCGTTACCCCGATCGGTCCAATTCGTCTGGACTTCGGCTTTGGTGAGGACGGCAGCCAGGCGCACTTTAGCTTCGGCCACATGTTCTAGCCCGCATTTCATGAACGCGTGTGGGGTACCCACTCCGAAGGAGTGGGTCAGGCTTCCAGCCCGAGATACTTCTCTTGATTGCGATGAGAGGCACTTCGAAAGGAGCAGTCTAGTGTCAGGGAATGCTCGCTACGCAAGGACAATTGTGCTCGTTGTGGTGATGGGGTTACTGCTGGTATCTGCCACAGCGCTGCTCGCTCAAGATACGGACACGCAGCCCGCCGAGAAGCCTTCGTCTGGGCCGCTGAAGATCGGCATGGTTGACCTGGACGTCGTCAGCGAACAGTATCAGGAGCTCATCGAGAAGCAAAATGAGTTACGCACCTGGATGCAGACGCGCGCCAACTATGTTGACGAGCTGAAGAACTACGTATTCCTCAGCGAGCAGAACTTCGCCGAAATTGCCCAAATCCTCGAGACACCGAGAGCAAGATGGACTGAAGCACAGAATACGCGCGAGGATGAGTTGCGAAAGGTGTCAGAGCAGAAAGAGAAGCGTTTCCTGGACCTCCAGGCCAAGGCCGACCGCACTCCCGAGGAAGAGGACGAATTCAACACGCTTGCGGAGAACTTCAGCACCCGCCGTGAAGATATCAACAAGCGCGCTGCAGCTATCGAACAGGAATATCTCAACAGGCGCTCAGAGGCGCAGGTGGCGCTGCTATCCAGCGTGCGTGACATCATAGTCCGAGTGGCCGGGGAGCAGGAGTATGACCTGGTGTTGGACAGTGCCATGGTATTTTACTCAAGCGAGCGGATAACGGACCTGACGCCGACCATCATTCAAGAGCTCAACAAGCCGACAGAGGACTGAGGCCGCGTGCATGAAGGCCAAACGTAGCGAGATGGCCGGCTGGAAAATCGCAGCCCTTCTCGCAGTCCTACTGGCCGGCATGATAGTATTGTCCAAAGCCGCCTCAATGCGCCCCGCCGGGGGCGCGGAGGACCCGACCGTTGCGGCTGCAGTCGCTTCCCTGCAGGAGGCCCGCCACGGGCATGTGTATCCGGCCCAGCTAATGGCCGAACATCCCCTCTATCCTCAACTGCTCCGCCTCGACGCCGAGATTCAGCGGCTTACTGCCATCTCGTCCGTCGGCTGGGAACGCGACTGGCAGAGGCCGTTCGCGCCGTACACGCCCCTGGTGCTTATCGGGCCTGAGTTGCCCCAGTTTGGCGCCGGCGCCTACGAGCGCTACTGTCAAAGCTGGCAGCGCCGGCGTGTACAAGCGGTGCCACAACCGACAGGTGAGCTGGCTCCGGACCTCCAGGCGCGACTGCGCTGGAGCGAGCGAAACCTGCGCACGGACCTGCAGAAGAAGCTGCAGGCGGCATGCTACGCACGAGACCTGGAGCTTGCCCGAAAGGAGGCAGAGCTAGTCCGCAAGTACCAGGAAGCGCTGATGAATGCCGACCTGCTGGGCCCACGCCGCAGTGAAGGCAGCGACGCCCTACCCTCGCAGCACGAGCAGATCCTCGCTGCAATCGAAGCTCAAATGGCACAACAGCGCGAGGCCTCACAGCGTCTCTTGGCCCAATACGAGGCGAAGATACGCCAGGAGGCACAAGTCACTTTCGCACAGGCGCAACAGGAACTGTGGGACAAAATGAAAAAAAGATTGCAGACTTCCGTAAGTTCCGGAAGCAAAATCGGTACTCGTTTGTCTAAACGGCTAAGCAGCTTTGAGAGCACAGATTACACGGCCGACGTGCTGGAGTGGAAACCCGACGCCGAGGGTATCTTTATCCAGGGCGCGGATCAGCGTAGCGCCGAGGTTGGCGCGTTCTATGAAGCTGCCGCAGGACGTGCGGCCTCGGCATTGAGGGAACGAAGATCGAAGCTGAGCCGGGATATCTACAGTGAGACGGTCCTGGCGGTTCGCAAGAGCGCAATGGAGTTGGGCGCCGAGGTGTGTATTCCGCCACTGGAACCGGCGACAGGCGACGATCTGACCGCTAGCATGAGGCCGCTATTGCGCCAAATGTGGCAGCGTTGAACACTGCCGATGGGAGGACAGACAGTGGCAAAACACGCCTATCCTCTAACCAAGCTTGCCGAGCTACTTCAAGGTAGCGCACAGGGCGAGGATGTCACAATTACCGGCGTCGGGACAGTTGACGATGCCAAGGCCGGGCAAATCACTTTCATAGAGAAGGCGGTGATGCTGCCGGCCGGCGAGAGTTCGGGCGCATCAGCGCTGATTGTGCCACCGAGCGCGACGACAGAGCGCAAGCCGATAATCATAACCGAGGACCCACGGCTTGCGTTCAATCGTGTGCTACAGATCTTTGCTCCGGAGCCCAAGTGCTATATCGGGGTGCATCCCACCGCCGTGATCGAAGATGGCGTTACCATCGGCGAACACGTCAGTGTCGGTGCTTACGCTTTCATCGGACAGAATACTATCCTTGGCGATAACACTATGATTCTCCCATTGGCCTACATCGGCCACGAGGTCACAATAGGCAATGGCACGACCGTCCATCCACAGGTCTATGTAGGGGAGCGCGTGATCATAGGCAGCAATTGCATAATCCACGCGGGGTCTGCCATCGGTGCCGACGGCTTCGGATTCGCACCAACGCCGCAGGGCCACTACAAGATCCCGCAGATCGGCACCGTCATCATTGAAGATGACGTGGAGATCGGGGCCAATACGACTGTTGACCGGGCGACAGTGAACGCCACGCGTATCGGCGCAGGCACCAAAATAGACGACAGTGTACATGTGGCCCACAATGTCACCATCGGCAAGAACTGCCTGCTGTGCGGCGAGGTTGGTATAGCAGGCAGCACAACAATCGGCAACAATGTTACGATGGGCGGGCAGGTCGGTGTCAACGACCACGTAAAGATCTGCGACAATGTGGTCCTCGGCGGCAAGTGTGGCGTCATCTCAGATATTGATGAGCCAGGCGTGTACTCCGGATTCCCCGCTATCAAGCACAGCAGTGCGATGCGCGCCGAAGCGTCCCTGCGCAAGCTTCCTGACCTGCTCAAGCAGTTCAGGGCGCTGCAGGCAAGAATGCACGAACTCGAACAACGGCTCGGCGAGCACAGCGAGTAGTTCCCTGACAAACGGATGCGTACGTGAAGGTCTGGGGCCGCTTTCTCACAAGGGCACCAGGCCTTTTGTTTGCGCAGCCGCGCAGCTTGTTGAACCGGAGTGTGTAATGAAACGCGTTCTTGCCGCTCTAGCATTAGTCGCCTTTCTCGTGGCAACTAGCAGTGCGCAGACGGCCAAGTGCGTCCTGCAGTTTGAAGCTTCCCAGCCTGCTGATGGCTTGAGTGCCCAGGTCACTGGTCGTGGCAAGGTGATCCTCCGGCTACGAGGCAGCGCTGGCGACAGACTTAGCGAACGCGCGCAGACTGTAGCCTACAGGCTCAATCAGGTGGCGATGGCGGGAGCCGGCCCGGGCGATGTGGTTGTCAAGACCTCGCGCAACCGGGCTCGGATTATCGTGGCCGGCGAAGACCTCCTCGCGGTTGATGCGGCGCTGGCCAAGAGTTGCAAGAGCTCACCGGCCGGACTGGCGCAGGCTTGGGCGCAGAACCTGAAGGCAGTATTCAACGAGCCGTATCTGACGCTTTCGCCATATCGGGAACTGCTGGTTCCTGTCGGGGAGACGCGCCTGCTACGGTGGGGCGGCACCTTGCACAAGCCGGACCGTGGTGAGATCGCTGACGAGGTGATCGCTACTTCGCAGATGGAGGCAGAGCAAAAGGTCTTCGCGGTGTGGGCGCTGCAGCCCGGTACAACACAGCTTGTTGTCACAGCCCAGGACTGCCAGCACACCATAACACTGGTATGCAAGAAGTGGGCCGCGCAGATACCGGAAAGCTCGCAGTTGCAGGTCTCTGGCGGCAGTCTGAGGCGGGACAGTCTGCTCCAGGCGGTGGAGAACCTCGTGCGTAGCGCCACGAAAGCCGAGCCGAATGCCCAGCTCAACTGCGGCGAGCCGAGTCCTGTCAGCGGGGGCTACCGGATACGGGTGGAGGCGTGGGGAGACGAGTACCTACCAGTTGCGCGTATGCACAGGGTGGAGGTTCAGCGGATACCGGCGCCGGAACTTACGGCGGATGTGCTATTGGTGAGTAACCTGCCCGAAAAAGTCACCGAGCCGGCGGTGCTATTGCGGGAGGCGCTAGCGGAGGGGCGTTCGACCCGGTTATTGTGGCATCACATAAATCTGGCCGATCGCGCCTTGTGGATGGCGGTGCTGCTTCACAATCTCGCGGACTCAGATGCGCAGGTGCATTTCACCGGCGCAAAGGCCGGCCCCAGTAGAGATGAGATCTTCGCCGGCCATACCGCCGCTACCCGTTTCCTTTCCGACCTTTTCTCTGGCACGGGTTATGTGCTGACACTGCCGGCAAGGACGAGCATCGAGCTCTCTGCGCTGAAGCTGCGACCGTTCGAACTGGTCAGCGGGCTGGCGCGGCTGGCGCCGCTGCAGCAGGCGCAACTGATGGTAGAAGTGGTCTTCGAGCAACGCCGCGCACGATCCGGCTTTTTCTCTCCCGTGCCCCAGAGCCTGTACAACACTCCCAACACCAGCGGCTTTGAGTTTGAGGGCGAGCGCATAGTGGATCTCCAACACACGGTCGGGGGAAACTGGGGCTTCTATAGCCTGGGCAAGGGAATAGATGTCAATAGCGGCGGACGCGAGTTGGCGGGCAGCTATGGGGTCCTGCATCGTATTAATGCCGTGGTCGAGAACCCGACCGACCGATCGGCCGTTGTGGAGCTGGTGATGCGTCCGCGCGGAGGCGTAGCTCGCGGAACCTTCTGGATTGGTGGGAAACTCATAGAGACGCCCATGCTTACCAACGCATCTGAGCAGATCATCTACCGGGCGATGGTAGGTGCTAAGAGCACGTACAAGGTGCAACTGGCGACGATGCCGGAGTCCGGCTCCCACTACCCGATCCTGCTAACGCTGCGGACCTGGCAGAGGTAATAGCGAATGGCGACTGCTCGCCTTATCGAAGCCACCCCGACTCCGTTGCCACTGTATTGACATCACGCCGGGCGGTCAGCGGAGGGGAAAACTATTGGATTACCCAATAGAAAAAATTCGGATTCTATTTTGCTGGTTTGCAGGCTGGGTACCAAAGTAGATTTCCTCCCCCCTAGTAACAAATGCCGTAGTATCAGGGTCTCGTGGCTTTGTGCGGCTTTTGCTCTAGGGGAGCAATATCCCGAAAAAGGCCATTTTGCTCCCCCTCAGCAACGGGGTCCTCAGGGAGGTAAAAAGCCTTGTTGCTGCCAGATTCTGGGGAAATCAACGCCCCGGCAGGCTATTTGGCGACCTGTATTCTCACTTCGCGTGTCACCTTGTAGCCGCGCACATCCACGGCCTCTACCGTCACCGTCATTTCCCGCCCCGCCATCTTCTCCGGCACCGCAATGTCTGTTGAGAACTTCTGCTTGATCTTCAGCTCTACCGGCTTGCCGTCAACGGTGACTTTGGCCCCCTTTTCGCTCTGGCCTGCGATGGTGACGCTCTCGCCGGCTCCAGCTTGGTATCCGTCAGCGGGAGCCTCGATGCGCAGAATCGGCTCAGCAACATTTTGGTATTCAAGCCAGGTGAGCTTCTCTTGTTCGTCGAAATCCTGTATGGCAGTAATTTCGCCGGCAACAGTAGCGACGGTATTGGGGTTCACTTGCTGGGACTGGTTGCCGCCAGTGACTGCGACCTGGCCCTCGATGACCGAAACCTTGGTCTCGCCGTCAAGCGCGACGTGCACGGCGAATATGGTGCCACGCACACCGGCTGTTGCAGTGGGCGTCGTTATCTCGAACTTGGATCTCTGGCTCAATACCTTGATAATCCTGATCCAGATGCTGCCCGCATCGAGCTTGAAGATCGATGTCTCGGTATCGTTTGCCTTATTGATCTGGCACTTGAGCACCGTTAGCAGCGTATCGGGGCCGACCACCACGCGGGTGCCGTCGAGCCATTCAAGCGCCAGTCGCCCGTCGGCACTGGTTCTTACGGTATCTCCGGCGTAGATGCGGTCTTTTCCTGCGATAGGCTCGAAGTTGTCTTGGCCGCGTGCCTTGACGACCACCTGTCCCTCAACATCGCAGACCGCAGCCACGCGCTGCAGAATCAGCACCGATTGCAGTGTCACCGTGGCGACGAAGATGAGCACAACGAAGGACAATATGATGAGTACCGCTGCTTTGCGCATATACAACAGCACCTTTGGCGATCAGCATTTGCAGCCTACTGGTGGCCTGTTCCGACCCACACAGGAATCGTCGCAAGCCCAGGCAAGCAACTCGACTTACATTTCTACATAGATGAATCTACCCCTGCACGACAGATACTAAACTGCATAAGAGGCGAGGTGAGTGGAGACCATGCTGAGATATAGGCCGTCGGCTCGGTTTACACGGGTTGCCCGGGCTCTGGTAGCGTCGTGGGCGGCGGTGATACTGGGGGCATATTTTTGGCCGGCCCAGACGGTATTGGACCGCATGGAGCTTTACACAATTGACTGGAGATTCCGGGTACGGGGACCACAGCAGCCTGATCCCCGGCTGGTGATAGTCACCGTTGATGAAGAGAGCATCCGCAGCCAGGGCCGTTGGCCCTGGCCCCGCAACAAGATAGCCCAGCTAATCCAGAAACTGCAGGACATGGGTACCAAGAGGATTATCTTCGACATATTCTTCACTGAGCGCGATGAGACGGAACTGGGTGCAGAGCATGATGCGGAACTGGCG
>JALGTY010000019.1 GCA_029821145.1 Candidatus Zipacnadia bacterium | reverse complement strand
GAAGAAGTGATACATGTCGCAAAAGCACGTTATGCCCGCCCTCAGCATTTCCAAGATCCCCAGCAGCGCCCCCCAATAGACGTCTTCCTCCTGCAGATTCGCCTCAGTGGGCCATATCTTGGTCACCAGCCACTCCTGCAGCGGCATGTCGTCGGCATAACCGCGCATGAGGGTCATCGCCAGGTGCGTGTGGGCGTTGACAAGCCCGGGCAGCAGCACTCCCCCATCGGCGTCAATGGTCTCATCATAGCTCTCTTCAATATCCGCTCTCTGAGGGCCGACATACTCAATCTGCCCGTCCACACTGACAAGCTCTGCCGGTGACATGGGCTCGTCGCCGGGAATCATCGTCAAAACAGTGGCGTTGTGTACTCGCAGGCTCGGCATCAATTACCCCCGGAAAGTGTTACCAGAAGCGTCTCTGCCGCTCATTATAGCACCTGGCGGCGTTTTCCGACAATTCGGGCGGCGGATGGTGAAAATTCTTTTCAGAGGCCGTGAACTTTTTCAACTACTACCGCGTCTAATAGATGAACGTGGAGAGGGTGGGTAGCAAGCTGTTTGTGGAAGGTCGAACCCTCCCTCCCTTCCAATTGAGCCCGGCTGCCGCCCTCTCCAAGACTTTCCGGCAGCAAGCAGACCTGAGGAGGAACAAACATATGCGACGAATCGCGCTGGTAACGTTGGTAACAGCAGTGCTCCTGGTAGCTGCAGCCGTAGCTGCCGACGCCAGCCCGACCCGCACTATCAAGTACCTGAAGGTCGGCGAAACCACAGATGGTCAGCCACTGTACATAGCCATCATCCAACTCAAGTACATGGACGCCGCACTCGCAGCAGAGATCTTCGGTGGCCAAGCCCTCCCAGGTCAGAACATGATGATCTATCGTCCCTCGGCGTCTCGAAACTATGGCAGCAACAACAGGCGCAGCGACGGGAGAAACACCGGCCGCCGCTATGGAAGCAATGATATGCGCAGGGGCCATAGCAGTCGCTCTGGAGACCGCTACTGACGAGGGTAGATGAATCGCCAGCCATTTTACAGTATGAGTGGTAGCAGTAGTCACGGTAACGGTAGCAGTTGCAGAAAGACCAGTATGCCGACATACAATCTGTAGTTCACGGCGCAACCTGCCGTGTAGCTTACACCAATAGCCATCCGCTCTCCCTGGGGACGGTGCCTTCGAGGCATCGTCCCCGCTTTCTTGTGCCATTCCGCAACAGGCCATTACCAGAAGCGGCAGGGAAGAGCTAGATTGACCGTGCCAAGCATTTGTCATATTATATTGTTAAGAATGGGGCCCACGGCTGGGCCTGCATACCCCAAGAGGAGGCGATGAACATGAGCAGGACCGGGCACGTACGCCTGTTGGCGTTGTATGTTGCATTGATGGTCCTGGTACTACTAATGGCAGAGATTATGGGACGGCTCTTGGGAATTGGGTCCTGGGCAGCGACAATTGTCGAGATGATACTTGTCGTCGGATTGATACTCAGCTTCACCGCCAGGCTGGTGAGAGGGGCTTTCAGTGGACGGAGTTAGGACCGCGGTCGCACCCGCCGAGTCGTCAGAAGCATGGACCGCAGCGGCAGTTTCGCGGCACGTTCGCACTGCTATGACCGACAGCTCTACGCGCCAACAAACACCGAGGCAACCAATATGAGCCGGATGGATTTTGAGCAGGCCCACCAGGTCTGTATGCGCATCGCGCAAAACATTGAGAATGTTATCATCGGGAAGCGTGAAGTGATCGAGGAGACCCTCGTCGCTCTGCTGGCCAATGGTCATATTCTGCTGGAAGATGTCCCGGGCGTCGGCAAGACCATGCTGGCCAAAGCTCTCGCTCTCAGCATCGGCGGTAACTTCGCGCGCATCCAGTTTACCCCCGACCTGATGCCATCCGATGTTACCGGTGTGTCCATATATGACCAGCGCACCGGCAGCTTCCGATTCCGTAAGGGTCCGGTCTTTGCCAATGTATTGCTGGCCGATGAGATCAACCGTGCCAATCCGCGCACACAGTCGGCGCTATTGGAAGGCATGGAGGAGCGGCAGGTCACTGCTGACGGCGAGACCTATCCCTTGCCGCAGCCGTTCGTGGTCATCGCCACGGAGAATCCGGTCGAATACGAGGGGGTCTATGTCCTGCCTGAGTCACAGCTTGACCGCTTCATGTTGAAGATAAGCATCGGCTATCCCTCGGCTCCCGACGAGAAAGCAGTGGTCAAGACCCAGCTCGAGGGCCATCCGATTGACGAGTTGCAGGCGGTTTGCGAGCCGACTGATGTTCTTCGGCTGCAGACTGTCACCGCTACATGCCACGTTGACGAGGCGGTATATGACTACATACTGGAGATCGTGGGGCGCACCCGCGAGTCTGACCAGCTTCAACTGGGTGCCAGCCCCCGCGGCACGCTGGCACTGGTGCGCACCGGCCAGGCGCTGGCCACGCTGCAGGGACGCGATTTTGTCAGCCCGGATGACGTCAAGCGGCTGGCGGCGAGCGCCCTGGCACATCGCATGTTACTCGCGCCGCAAGCCCGGCTGGGCGACACACGTACTGCCGATATTATCAACAACATTATTGAGGAAGTCGCCGTGCCGGTCTAAGAGCTGAACGATGTCTCGTAACTTCAAGCTGTTTCTAGGCGCCGGCGTGCTGTTCTATCTGGCCGGCAGCATGAATGAGGCCCCCGCGCTCTACGTTATGTCCGGGGTGTGTCTGGCTTGTATCCTGGGCTGCTACGTCATATCGCGCATGGCCGCGGCCGGCCTCGCCTTGAAGCTGGACGTAAGACCCGGAATCACCTGGGCCGGGCGCAAGGCCGAGGTCAGAATAGAGCTGGCCAACATCGGCATCATCCCACGTCCCGCTGTCCCGGTAGAGGTCGAGCTCACCAACACTACTGTCCCAACTGTGCAATCCTCCTACCTGTTTCCCCTGCCAGGGCTTGCGGGCGGCCAGAGCGTTAACAGCATCGGCACCATTACTGCTACGCTTCGGGGCGAATATACTATCAATGCGCCGCGTGTCGTCGGCGGCGACCCGCTTGGCATGTTCAATCGTCCCGGCCCGCCTGCCGATTCTGTTTCCTTCCTCTGCCTGCCACAGACGGTCAGCATCTCCCGGGAGGATATCACCAGCATGCTTTCCGAACACGCCAGGCTGCAGATAGCCTCACGCCAGCAGCGGCGTGGTGATACCACGGGCATACGTCCACACGAGCCGGGAGACGAGCTGCGCGATGTGCACTGGAAGGTCGCCGCACACCTCGGCGAACTGGTCGTCAAGCAATACAGCGGCGGGCGCGATTATAGCGCGGCGTTCTGGCTCGACACGCGGGCCGAAAACGTCATCGCGGAGGGGTCGGAAAGCAGCTTCGAATGTCAGATCGTAGCCGCTGCTTCCCTGAACGGGGTATTGACCGAACTCAATCTCGATATCGAGCTTTTCGGCGAGGGCCTCCCTACCAGTCTGCGCAACCCGGACCGGGGCCGATCAACTTACCAGCGCTGGCTATTTGCGCTGGCCAGGGCCAAGCCGGCCGGCCAACGCGGGTTGGCGGCCAATGTCGGCGAATGGGCGGCCCTGGTTCGCCCCGGCGTCACGGTGTTCGCCATCACCTCCGGCATTGAGACCGCTGCGATAGACGCTTTGCGCAGGATTGCCGCTCGCGGCATCGTGCTCAGAGTAATCCTGTGCGGCGCTGATGATGCCGAACAGATCGTCCAGGGCCGACAACTGGCCGCGCTCGAGACCCTTCGCGCTGCTGGTGTGCCTGCGGTGCTGGCTGTCTCGGCTTCAGAGTTGCCACAGGCATTCTCCCAGCTTGCGACGATAAGCTCACTGCGCGAGGCTGAGGGGGTGCCGCGATGAAAGGCATCCCGCAGCGAGTGTGGCAACACACTCGGCGTCTGCTGGGTCTGGAGATGGCGCCTTATGACCCGGCGGGCGTGGTGCAGGCCGAGGGCGGGGGCGTGTGGTACTGGGCGTGCCTCTACGCCTGGGCCACGATGATTGCTGCCCTGCTGTCATGCTCCGTATTCATGACCAATCCCATCTTTGTTGCCGAGATCGGCCTGCTGATGGTGGCCGCCTTCCCAGTCGCTTACCATCTACATTACAGCAGAGTATCCCGGGTGGCAGTCAACTACGTCGTTTTTCTTGCCGCCGTTGTTCTGGGCGTTGCCCAATTCGGTCCAACCATTGCAGTTTACTTCCGCCAGCCGCCGGAAGACGTTTACATGGCGCTACGAATGCTTATCGCGATGTGTCTGTGGATAACGGCCTTCAGAGCGTTTTCGGTGCGCACCATCACCGAACTCGTCCAAACGATTCTGCCCGCCACCTCGATCGTGTTGCTCGCACTGGTCGCCATCAGGCATTATTCGGCGCTGATGGGGATGGCGCTGCTACTGTTCGGGGCCCTGGCACTGTTAGCTCTGGAACACCGCTTGTTGCTTGAAGGAGCCTTCGCTGCTGTCGGCAGACTGAGCTTCAGCCGCACCCGACGCTCATCAGGCACGCTTTACTCCTGGCCCGCGCTGTATCTGCTGGCACTATTGGTGGCCGTTGGCGTCGGGTTCTGGGCGGCGCGTGCTGAGCTTTCGACCAGCTTTGCCGACAATGCCCGGATTTACCTGGCGCGCGTAATCGCCCGGCATCTGATTTCGCGGGTGGGGGACTACACGCCGCCGTCGGCATTGTGGCTGCCGCGTCTGGCGCCGCCAGGGGGCCGCCAGATCGTCATGGAGGTCGAGTGCGAACGCCCCACCAACTGGCGCACGGCCGCGTATGACACCTACACGGTCAGGACCTGGATGCGGGGCCTGGCCGGCAATCGTGTTGCTGAAACCGCCCCCGCGGGTGCCTGGCAGATCCCCCGGGAGGGTTCGGGCGTCAGTAATTCCACCGTCACCACACAGCTTCGCGTTACCCCACACGTCGCGTTCGGGGCCGCGATTCCTGTCGCTCTTTATCCCGTGTCTATTCAGGCCCCCGTCGCCAGCATATATTACAGCCCAGATGGTACTATCTCACCACGCAACTATGCCATCGGCGGACAAACCTACACGGTCACAGCGGAGGTGCCACCGACATTGCCCAATCCCGGCGGCATTGCCCATCCCGTGGACAGGCAGGTGCTGCAGGACAAGTACCTGCAGCTCCCTGATGACCTTGCGCCAGAAATCAAAGAACTGGCCCTGGAGCTAACCGCCGATGCGCCGACGGAGTTTGAGAAGGCGCGGGCAATAGAACTACATCTGGCCTATGAGTATAAGTACGATCTGGCCGCATCCCCGACGTGGCCAAAGGAGCTCGTCGAGGCCTTCCTGTTCGATACGAAACGGGGCTACTGCTACCACTTCGCGACTGCCATGGTCATAATGTGTCGCACCATCGGCCTACCCGCCCGCATGGCTGTCGGGTTTACCCGAGGCGAGGTCCGTGATGCCGAAAAGGACCTGTACGTGGTCCGCGCCGAAGACGCACATGCCTGGCCGGAGGTCTATGTGGCGGAGGGCGGCTGGATGAGCTTCGAACCAACTCCCGCCGCCCGCGAACAGGATGAACGGACCTTCGGCGATGTATGGCGGGAGGTGACCGGCTCGGTCAAACAGCGGCTCGCAGTAGTCGGCGCCTACGTGCGCTCCTATTGGCCGTTAGCGGCCGCCGGCCTGCTGATCTTCACCGTGGTCTTCGTCGGTTCGCGTTCGTATCTCGAATGGCAGCGCAACCGCCCGCCGCTGGCCACCGATTCCCGCGAGCGAATCGTCTGGGCCTACCGCCGGATGAGGAAGCTACTGGCGGCCCACGGGGCGTCTGACTGGCCGCAAATCCCAGCACACGAGTTCGTTGACAGCCTCCCCGACGCCCTGGCTCACGTCCGCGGCGATGCCCACGAGATCGCCGTGCAGTACACGGTGGCCCGTTTCAGCGGCCGGCCAGCGGAATCGGCCAGCGCAGATCAGGTCTTATCCGCCCTGCATCAACTTCACCAAGGCCTCAAGCAGAAGCGGCAATAGTCCAACTTCTGCACGAATCCAAGGAGGTGCGCAGTGGAATTCCCAGTTCATGGCATCTATCCGGCGATGCTGAGTCCGATGAACCCGGACGAAAGCCCGAATCTGGCCGCCATCCCCACGCTAGTCGAGCACGTGCTGGGCGCAGGCGTTCACGGGTTGTTTGTCGTCGGCACCCACGGGGAAGCCTATGCCCTGACCACGCAGGAGCGAGAGGCAGTCATCGCCGCCTACGTACAGGCGGTGGCTGGCCACGTTCCGGTACTGGCCGGCGTGGGTGCAGTAACCACCCGCGCGGCGCTGACGAACCTGCGGGCGGCGGAGGAAGCCGGTGCTGACGGCGTCTCGGTGGTGACCCCGTACTTCATCTCCCCCGGCCAGGACGAGCTTTACGACCATTTCCGCGCCATCGCCGAGGCCACCGACCTACCGGTGCTGCTATATAATCTGCCGGGCCGCACTCATGTTAGCATTGCACCGCAGACCATGGCCCGCCTCGCCCGAATTGATAACATTGTCGGGGTCAAAGACTCCAGCGGCGACCTCAACAACACCATAGACTACATCCGCCTGATGCCTGACGATACTGCGGTGATGAACGGTAATGACGGGCTGATCTGCGCGGCTCTGAGCGCCGGAGCCACTGGCGCGGTCGCCGCTACCGCCGATATCGTTCCGGGGTTATTGGTGTCACTGTATAAGAGCTTCTGTGCCGGTGACCTGGAGGCCGCGTGGGAAGCGCAGTTCCGCCTCATGCCGCTGCGCCGCTGCTTCGCCCTGAACACAGTACCGGACCCGATCAAGGAGGCCGCTCGTACCATCGGCCTGCCGGTAGGTCCCACCGCCCGCCCCGTAGGCCCGATGTCGGGTGAAGCGAAACAGCGGCTGCAGCAGGTGCTTGGCGAACTGGGGCTGGCGGTGCAAGAGAAAGGTGGCAGAGCATTTTTTCAAAGTGGGACAGGTCAAAGCACTCACCGATTTCCATGACGAAAAAGGGCTCTCTCCCCTCTTTCGATGCCGCAACCGTGACGGCTTTGATTTGACTAAATACTACGCATGCACAGTGCGTGCAAACGATCAGCACTTTCGGCACAAGACCTATCCAAGGAGTTCGAAATGTTGAGGCCTACTATTACGCGCCGTCGCAGTCTTATGGGCTTCCGGACGGCAGTCCTGGCAATGACGTTGTTGGTTCTGGCGCCGGGGCCGGCGGCAGTTCTTGCACAGGGCCTGGCAGGGGACCTGCTCCTGGAGGCCGGGCGGGCGCTGGATGCCGGCAAGTGGGAAGAGGCGCTGAAGCACTACCAGGCGTTTGTCGAGCAGTACCCCCAACACGAGGCGATGCCACTGGCGCACTTTGCGTCAGGCGAGTGTCTCTTCAACCTGCAGCGCTACGAGGAGGCGTTGGCCAGCTACCGCCAGGTGATTGACAAGTACCGCGACTGGTCAGACGTAGATGACGCATATTTCCGGATCGGCAATTGCCTGTTTCAACTGGAGCAGTACGCTGCTGCGGCGGATTGCTTCACCGAGATGCTCGAGAAGTGCCCAAACAGCGATATCAGGGACAAAGCTACCTACTGGCTGGGTGAGGCGCACTATCAGAACGGACAAGAGCAGCCGGCTTTGCAGGCGTACCGAAAGAGCCTGGCACTGGCGCCCAAAGGCGATTACGCACCGTACGCGCTGTACTCCATAGCTACTATTGAGGCGGAGACCGACAACCAGGCTGCGCTTGGAAGCTTCAAGCAACTGCTGCAGGAATTCCCGGACAGCGAGGTTGTGGCAGATGCGCTCTACGGCATCGGCCGGGCGTGCGAGATGCTGCAGCAGTTTGATGAAGCCATTGCACATTACCGGCGGGTTGTTGCCGAGTACCCGGACAGCGAATTCGCCCCCCGTGCCTGGGCCGGAGTCGGTTCGGCGCAATTCAGCCAGGGCGATTTCTCTGAGGCCAGTAAGACCTTCAGCGAAATAGCAGAGCGATACCCGGGCACGGAAGTTGGGGCCCGGTCAAGTTTGAGGGCTGCCGATGCGCTGTTTTCGGCAAAAGACTATGCCGACGCTGCCCGGCTGTACGGCGAAGTTGCTGCCGATGAGCATAACCCTTACGCAGCTACGGCAGCGTACTGGCAGGCTCTGTCTTACCAACTGGATGAGCGGGGGGAGGCTGCTGTTGCCGCGTTCAAGAACTTCGTCGCGAAGCATCCTGACGACGAGAACCGGGCCAATGCCTACTTGCGGCTGGGGGCGCTGTACTACGCCACTGACAGACTCGCTGATGCACAGACAGCCTACGAGCAGGCGGCCGCCAGCAGCGAGGACGAAGAGCTGATCCTGGAGGCAAAGTATGGAGCCGCCTGGACAGCGTACCAGCAGGAGCGGTCAGCGGAGAATCTGGGTGCGCTGAAGTCGCTGCTGGTTCATAATCCGAAAAGCCGGACGACCGCACGCAGCGCACTGACAACCGCACAGTTGTGTCTCACCGAGGAGCAGTATGAGGCGGCGCTGGAGTTGGCGGAAGTGATTCTGCAACACCACCCGCAGCACCCGAACCTGGCCGAGGCGCTGCTGATCAGTGGGCACTCGCAACGGCATCTCGGGCAGGCAGAACAAGCGCGACAGACATTTGATAAGGTGCTTGCGGATCATTCGGACAGCGACTGGGTGGATGCGGCGCGGGCCGGTCTGGTGCTTCTGGACATTGACGCCAGCGAACTGGCGGCCGCTGTGGAAACTATCGGAGAGATGCGCCCTGACAGCCCGTCGGCGGCCAGCCGGCCACAATTGCTGTGTCTGGTGGCTGAAGCGTACTACCGACGCCAGGAATGGGACGACGCGGCCAAGACGTACCGCGCGGCATACGACACAGACCCCAAGAGCACGTGGGCAGCCACTGCGCTGCGAGGCGCTGGAGATGCAAGCCTGGCGGCCGGGCAGTACCAGCACGCGGCAGATGTCTATCAGCATTGTCTGAAGGAATTCCCCGACGCGCCACAAACCGCTCAGACGCGAGCGCAGTTGGGCGTAGCGCTTTGCGGCCTGGGCCAATACAGCGACGCAATCGAGCAGCTTGAGCAGGCGCTGGCCGCCGAGCCCAAAGCCTCCTGGGCACCCCAGGTGCTGATGGAGCTTGCTGAGATATACCTGCAGGCTAACAAGCCATTGTTGGCCGGCGATACCTACTTGAAGATCGCTGACAACTACCCGCAGCACGAACTTGCGCCAGATGGCCTATTCTGGGCAGCCGAACAGCGCTATAAGCAGGGAGATTTCGCGACAGCGGCGGAGCTTTACCGCCGCTTGCTTGATGAATACGACTCCAGCGAACTGGCTGACGAAGCTCACTACAAGCTGGCCTGGGCACTGATGAAAACTGACAGGTCGGAGGATGCGCTGGCGCATTTCCGCAGCGCCAGCAAAGCCGCCGACAACCCGCAGATAGCTTTCGATGCCCGCTTGCAGGCCGGCTACATTCTCATGCAGCAGGGCAAATACGCAGCGGCCGCCGAGATACTGGCGCCGGGCAGCGATATGGCAGACGCCGAGCAACTGCCCGCGCTGCTGCACCTGCTGGGGCAGGCTTACCTGGCCAGCGGCCAGGCGGTAAAGGCGGCCCCGGTGTTGCAGCGTCTGGTGCAGGAGTTTCCCGATTCGCCGTACACGCCACAGACGAAGCTGGCGCTGGCTCGCAGCTACAAGGAGCTTCAACAGTACGAGCGCGCTGCGGAAGTGCTGACAGAGCTTGTGGAAAGCCCGGAGCCGGCTCTACGCGCCGAGGCGCAGTTCGAAGCTGCTGACTTGAGCCGACTGCAAAATGATTTTGGCCTTGCAGCCGAACTGTACGTGAAAGTGGCTGCAGGCGAAGCGCCGACGGAGCTGGCTGCTAAGGCCCTGTACGCTGCGGGTGTCTGCTACGAAAAGGTCGGCCAACTCAAACCGGCCACGGCTACGTACCGGCAGCTCATAGATAACTTTCCGGCAGAAACGGAGTGGGTGGCACGAGCCAATAAACGCCTGGGGAAGCTGGCCGGCGTGGAACAGTAGCCGGCCTGCTACTATGAGGCGCTCAAGCAACGGGCTCTGACCTGGACTACGCGGCGTTGCAGATCAGCGAGTTCGTCGCTGTTATCGGGGGAGCTAATCTGGTCGAGAGCGAAGCTGAGTTCATCAGTAAGGCGTTCAATGAGCGGCTCCAGGGCGAGCCAGGCGTGGAGATGCTCTATCTCATCCAGAGCCCAGGAAGCCAGCTTCAGGACCTCTTCGTAGTTCTCCTCATGCTGCATAATGCGACACTGGGCGACATGAGCACACGCTACCCCCAGCCCGTCGCCGGTGCGCCGGCCAGCAAACAGACCGCGCGCGGTCGTGAAATCGCCAGCATTGATCGAGGCTAGAGCCGCCAGTCCGGCCGCCAGAGCAGAGCCCTTACCGGTGTGGAGCGCCTCGATCATCTGTGCCATGGCCTCTGCCCAATCGCCGCACAACAGGAACGCCTTGCCCAACTGTTCGTGGGCCTCAGCACTGTCTCCACTAATCTCCAGTACCCGACGTGCATAGCTCAGGGCCTCTTCAGTGTGCCGCTGGCTCAGCGCAATCTCCGAGCGCAACATTGCCGCCGCTGCCGAATCGTCCGCCTGCTCCTCGCAGCGGGCCGCAGCCCATGACGCCGTGTCCATATCACCCGCGTTGAGCGCGGAATATGCCACAACACCGTAGCCCTGGCCCCAGGAGTCGGGCGGGAGACTCTCAATGAGCTGGCAAGCCAATTCATGTTTGCCCCCTGCGGCCAAGTACTGGGCATATTCGAGAACCATAGGCGCGCTGGTCGGCGTCACGCGCAGTAGCCGACCAATCTCTTCCGTCGGCAGCGCTCCCCCTTGCACACCAGCGACCACTGCGCTCAACAGCAGCAATCTGGGCGTGTCAACGTTGTGCTCGGCAGCCCGTTCGCAGGCGTCCTTCGCTCTGGGCACGCGGCCGGTTCGCAAATACGACCATACCAAGACGGCCCACAGGTCACCCGCGCGCGTCAGTGACGAGCCCTCCTTGAACACCGCCTCGATGTTGTAGATGGCGTCATCGTAAAGGCCCTCAAGAGCGTAGGCGATAGCGAGATTCCCCCGAATCACAGCCACATCAGGCAGCCCGGCGGCTGCCTGCTTCAGTAGAGCGATCGCCGCTGCGCAATCGCCGTCACGCATCGTCCGCAAGGCCTCGACGTACATAAGCCATGCGGCGGCACGCGGATGGTCGGGCCACACAGCGACACTCAACCGGTACAGCCTTGCCGCGACGGCTACCCCCCAAGCGCCAAAGGCGGACGCCAGATGCGCCAAGCCGTACAACAGATTTGAAAGCGGCCTGCGAAGCATCTCTCACAACCGTTACATGGATTCATCCTCGCGGATGCTGTGCGTCCGCTGGGAAAACGCTGTTGCCTGCGGTATCGTAGCCAACAATGGCGGGAAACGCTTCAACAGTCAGGCGCGCAATAGCCTCCGGGCCCAGCTCCGGATAGGCAATAACCTCGGCAGCCGTGACCCGCTCCGCAAGCAACGCGCCTGCACCGCCGACGGCTACGAGGTAAACTGCGCCACACTCTTTGCATGCTTCCCGTACCGACATACTCCGGTCACCCTTGCCGATGGTGGCGGCCAGACCCAGGGCGTACAACCTCGGGGCAAAGGCGTCCATGCGGTAGGCAGTGGTCGGCCCCGCCGAGCCGATGGCCTTCCCAGGTGGCGTGGGCGCCGGTCCACAATAGTAAATCACTTGCCCCTCAAGTTCGAACGGGAGCGCCTGGCCGGTATCAAGAAGCTCAAGAAGCTTCACGTGTGCGGCGTCGCGTGCGGTATAGACGGTGCCCGTAATCTCGACCTCATCACCGGCCCGCAGTTCGGCCAGAGCCTGCTTGTCTATGGGCGTTGTCAGTTGCATTGCCTTTTCCCGTAGCATATCCTCAACTTCTGAAGAGTGCGTGCTTTGGCATCCGCGGACCCGCTATATCGTCGCCTGCTGGTGACGGGCGGCGTGGCACTGCAGGTTGATGGCCAACGGCAGACTGGCGATGTGGCACGGGTGCTTCTCCACGTGCACCGCGAGCGCAGTAGTCCTCCCGCCGAGTCCCATCGGCCCGACGCCGGTAGCATTCGCCGCCGCCAGGATGTCGCGCTCAAGTTCGGCCGTCTCGGGATCCGGGCTCGGCTCACCCAGGGAGCGCATGATGGCCCATTTGGACAGAACGGCCGCTCTGTCCATGGTGCCGCCCAGCCCCACTCCTATGATCAGCGGCGGACAGGGCTTGCCGCCGCCCGCGATCACCTGCTCGACCACGCGGTCAATGACGCCCTGGCGCCCGACAGCAGGCACCAGCATGTCCACGACGCTCATGTTCTCGCTGCCACCGCCCTTGGGAGCCAGGTGCAGGTTGACCCGATCACCGTCGGTCAAAGTGACGTGTACCACCGCCGGGGTGTTATCCCCGGTGTTGCTGTCGCGGCATAGAGGATCGGCCAGCACTGACTTGCGCAAGTAGCCATCCTCGTAAGCCCGTGCGACGCCTCCATTGATGGCCGCGTACAGGTCGCCACTCAGATGGCAATCGCGACCGATCTCCGCGAAGACAACGACCAGCCCGCAATCCTGGCACAGCGGCACTTTTGTCTCGGCAGCAATACGGGCATTCTCGACCAGCGTTTCCATGACAGTGCGGGCCACGCCGGTCTCCTGAGCAAGCGCATCTTCAAGAGCCTCCAGCACGGGGTCCGGCAGGATGTAGTTGGCCTTCAGCGCCAGGTCATAAACGGTATCAGTGATAATCTGGCAGTCTATCTCTCGCATTACAGTTCAATCTCGCTTATAGCCCGTGTCCGTGACCCAAAGAAAGCGTGGACCGCATGACTTGTGGGCTTTTCCATTCTACTTCTTCGCGACATGGTCGCGGTTTCCTACTGATATGCAAAAAATCGTGTCGGGCAGGATGCCCGACCTACGCGCTCAAAGGTCTAGACGTTGCCTTTCGGAGGGGCCGAATAGGGTGGATTTTGCGAAAGCAAAATTCGGGTTCCCTATCCGGCCCAAGGCCCTATACTGGTGAAGCCCGAGCTACACGGGCGCGGCCAGGGCTTAACTCTCCTGCTGGAGCTTCTGCCATTGCGCAATTGTCTCGCGTACATGGTCCCCCGATGCGTCCAGAGCCGCGCGCTCTTCATCGCTGAGTTCCACTTCGAGAACCTGCTCCATGCCACCAGCACCGAGCACAGCAGGCACGCCGAGGAAGACATCATCAATGCCATATTCGCCCTGGAGCTTGACGCAGGTCGGAAGAATGCGCTTTTCATCGCGCAGTATCGAGCCAACCATCTGGGTGACAGCCGCCGAGGGCGCGTAGAAGGCGCTGCCGGTCTTGAGATAGCTCACGATCTCACCGCCGGCCTTGCGAGTGCGCTCGACGATGGCCTCAAGTCGCTCAGCCGGAATCAGTTGCGTGACCGGAATGCCCGAGACGGTGCTGTGCCGGGGCAGCGGTACCATCGAATCCCCGTGACCGCCCAGTACCATGGCAGTGACTTCGGACGGACAGCAACCCAACTCCATAGCGATGAAGGCGCGGAAACGGGAGCTATCCAGCACGCCGGCCATGCCGATGACGCGCTCGCGGGGCAGGCCGGAAACCTGCTGAGCGACATAAGTGGTGACATCCAGCGGATTGGCGACCATCAGCAGCAGGGCATCAGGTGCAACTGCCACGATGCTTTCGACCACGGAAGTGGTGATAGCCGCATTGACCTGCAGCAGGTCGTCGCGCGACATGCCCGGTGTGCGCGGCTTGCCGGCGGTCAATATCACAATGTCTGAGCCGGCGGCCGGCGCGTAGTCCTCACCGCCCTCGATATGGCGACTGTGGCCGACGACGGGGGCGGCCTCCGCAATATCGAGCGCTTTGCCCGTGGCGAGGCCCTCGATGACATCTACGAGATAGACCTCGGCTATATCGGCTTCGACTATTCTCTGAGCGCAGGTAGCGCCGACATTACCCGCGCCCACAATTGTCACTTTCATCCGTGCCTCTCCTTGTGACTGGGTTGGACAATGGTTTTTTGCTATAATAGGCGCGTTATGGATCTGCATCCCGGCTTCAGGTATCTGCCTGCCCTGCTGGCGCAGGCTTTGTTATTGATGGTGCTTTCCCGAGTGCTTTTCCAGGCGATGGTGTCGGCCTTCGCCGACCGCAAGGGCGGTGGCCTCGTAACGCTGCTGCGGATGCCCGGAAACATCATTCACGAAACCAGCCATGCTATCGGCTATCTAGTGTTCGGCTACAGAGTGCAGCACGTGATATTCTGTGTGTTCGACCCGAAAAAGGCCGGGGTTTGTATTCGCGGCAAGCCGTGGTCGCCGATCACCTTCCCGTGGCTTGCCGACGGTGCGGCGGCGCTCATGCCGCTAGTACTAGGCACCATGGCGCTGGTGGGCGTAGGTCAGGCATTTGGCATTATTGACCACCAGGCCGGCGAGCCGACCACGGACATGAGTATATTTCGCGCCGTGGCTGACCAATTCCTGCTGCTGTTGGGGAGCCTGGACTGGCACCGGTGGCAGACTTACGTATTCCTATACGCAGCGCTGACCATCGGCGCGGAAATCTCCCCAAGTCCGACCGACCTGGGATATGCCATCCCCGCCCTCGGAGGCATCGCGCTGGGGCTGATCCTGATGCTTGTCAGCTCCCAGCAATCCGCCAGCCTCAACCACATGCTCACAACCGCCGCCGATTGGCTGCTGCCTACAGTGAGAAGGCTGTTCGGAGTCTGGGGGTTGGCACTGGTGCTGATGCTGATCACAGCGGCCACTGCGATACCGTTCGCCTTCGTGATATACACACTGCGACCACAGCGGCGCTAGTCTGTAGTTCAGCACTTCTTGTGCCTGGCCGGCCCTCAGCCACACTACCACCAGGAAGCTTCCTTAGGCGAACCGTTCGCAGCAGAATTGCACCGGGCACAACCAGGCAATATCTATGCACCGGCACGGCTACGTCCACGCATATTGCTGCCATCAGTCACTACGGGGGAGATTCGGCGATATTACTGCCAACACCTGCACTTGAGACCGCCAGCCGAACGGTTATCTGCTCGCGGCCATAGCTAGGTACGTGGCCGCTCTGTCGTCCTTCTCAGGTTCCAGGGACACCATACGGGATCTTTCATGGGCAATGCGTTCCGAGCACAGACGCGAAAAAGCCCTCTGCTAAAGTACAGGAGGGCTTCGATACTCTCTGGCTCTCCCTATTGGGCAGTCTTTGCAGCCGGATGGCGTGCAATAATGCCAGCAGCTTGCCTTACCCGTGCAACTGCTGGTCGCATGATGGCTGGGGCCCTGCCATCATATTGGTCCGCCCGACGCCAACGCAACGTTCGGCCACGGCTGCAGCGGGGCGCCTCACCGCAAACCGAGCTCACTCGGCTTGTAGTACCACGTCCAGCCACGTGCTCGCACCGGCCGTTATCGTCTGCCCGCTGTACACGGCGGTATTGAACCCCGGAGCCGTGACGATGACCTTGTAGGTCCCCGGCGCATACCACTCCAACTCGTAAACGCCGGTGGCGTTCTCAGGACGGGTCGCCCCGACGGGCCTATTGCCCTTCATCAGGACCAGAGTGGCGTTGACTACCGGCGTGCCATTGGCGTCCTTGACGAACCCGACGACCCGGCCGCGGGTCTTGAAATCGCGATCGGTGAGCTTCGACATCGCCACGGTGACCTCCGTTTCTGCGCCATCGCGTACGGTGACAGCGCGAGTGATGGAGGCGTAAAACGGTGCGGAGACGGTCAGGGTGTATCTGCCCGGCATAATGTCCTGGAGCAGGCAGCCGTTCTTGGCCTTCGGGACCACACTAACAGCCTTGACCTGGCCGCCGGACATCAGCACAACAACGGCGGGCGTGGACACCGAGACGTGGACCTCTATGCTACCCGGTGTCGGCTGGGCGACTGCGCAACACGCCAACAGCGTCAGCGCTGCACTAACAATGAGAATTGCCCTTATCGTCTTCAACTCTGCTTCCTCCTTTGGATTACCGTAATCATACGAAGAGACAGGAACTTTGCTGCATTACCTCCCACATTAGAGCCGCCGCGTCTGAGCCGAAACGGGACGGAGCAGTGCGGAGCAGCCGGCTCTGATGAGCCTGTCCTGGCCGTTGGAGCGGACGTGAACAGCCCCCTTGACCGTCTCGAGGTAAGCGGATTTGTGCCCAGCCGAGGCTGTCAGCGAGAAGATGCCGCCACTGCCGACGATGACACCCCACGGGGTGGTAAGGGCAAAGTCTTGGCGAGTCCGTGTGAGGTCGGCCCGCACACTGCCCTTGAAAAGCGTTACTGCCCGCCCGCCAATCTGTATGACCGCACCGTCGCCGAGGTCCAGCCGCGTGCCGTCGGCGAATTGCAGCGGAATGCGCGAGTTCTCTGTCCCCCAAACGATGGTCCGCTCCGCCAGCGCCTCGCCGGCTTCCGCGGTGTGCGACACCTTGGCACCAGGAGTGAAGACGTGCCTCGCCTGTCCGCCGCTGGCAACTTCGGCCGGAGGACGCGAGCCGGTATGCTGAAGTGCGACCGTAGATGCAATCACGGCGACCACAACAGCAGCCGCGGCCAATGTATATGGCCGCCACGAGAGGCGTGGGCGTGGGCGGGCTCGGGTCAACTCCTGTCGGATGCTTGCTAAGGAGTCCGCCTCCGGCGTGGGCACCGCTGCGAGTCCCTGACGCAATGCTCGATCAAGCCGCCCCAGCTCCCGGGCCAGGCGCGCGCACTCTGCACAGGTGCCCAGGTGCTGATCGAGCCGACCCGCATCGGCATCCCCCAGTTCTCCGTCCAGTCTAAGGTGAATAAAGCGGTGCGCCTGCCTGCAAGTCATCTGCGTCATTCCTCCACCTCGCCAGCTTCGTGGTCGGCGAGCATCTGGCGCAGCTTCTCCCGGCCGCGGTGTAGTCGAACCCGCGCTGTCCCTACGCTCAGCTCCAACGTCTCCGCGACCTCTCCCACCGACGCCTGCTCGAGATAGAATAGTATCAGCGGGAGCCGATAGTTGTCATCAAGCTTCGCCAGGGCTGCTAGGACGGCTGGGAGCATCATGGATGGCTCGGCGGCCTCATCCGCCATCGGCTCCCCCCGCGCTTCAACCAGCGGCGCCTGCTGGCCGTACCGACGCGCCCAGCGTCGCTGCTGCTGGCGGCACACCTTGACCACTATCCCACGCAACCACGGCCTGAATGCTCGGGTCGAATCGTAACGCTCGAGGCTCTCATAGGTGCGCACGAAGCTCTCTTGTGCTGCGTCCTCCGCCTCCGAACGGTTCCCCAGGATGGCCGCTGCCAGGCGATAGACCCCTCGATGATGGCGCCGGACTAGTTCCCCAAAGGCGCCGGCATCGCCGGTGCGCGCCAATTGTGCCAGGTGGGCGTCGTCGAACCGCGCCATAGTTCCCTCGGCTTGACGCTCCTCCCGCTCGCTCAGTCCCATGCTCGATCCTCTGTAGATTATTCGCTTTCGCCACCGAAAAGGTTACAGTAAGCTGAGATTCTCGATGCAAATAACGCACCTCTGAATTCTGTAGTTGTTATGCGAATTCCTGTGCCTTCCCCTGGGCATATTCCTGCCATCAGTCACTACCGGGAAGCTTCGGCGGTGTTACGGCTAACACTTGCACTTGAGGTCCATCGCGAAACCGTTATCTGCTTGCGGCCACGGCTAGGTATGTGGCCGCAAGAAAGCGGCTACGTGCCTCGAGGTGTTGAGGAGGGCGTGCATTCCGTTCGTCAGTCTGGCATGGCGAAGTGCTTCTGTGCATACTGCTCCGCCAGCCGTTTTCCTTCCTCCGTCAAGACTACCGACTTCGCCTTGCTCTTCGGATTGCCGATCCATCCCTTCTCATGCAAGCGGTCAAGGATCTCCCAGGCGAAGCCCTTCCACGCACGAGTGCTGAAGCCGTCGTCATGCATGGTGAAGAACAGGAAAGCGATAGCAACCTCATCAATCTTGTCCGTATCGAATTCGGGAAAGTCAGTCATTGCCTTTTCTCCAATCCGGCACCGCTCGCGTCAGTAGCCAGCGGGCTCACTGGGCCTGATTCTCATTTGCTGTTGTAAGGCGCTTGCTGGTGCCGGAGACTGCGAAGTAATCGCGGAGCAGCCAGACAGTGCGGTCGTAAACCGCCTGCTGAGCGGCTGCGACCTGGCCGCTTTCGCGGAGAGCGGATTCGTAAGCCTGTCGTATCTCGGTAGCGACATTTACCTTCGCGATACCCAGCTCAACGGCGGCCAGCAGCATATCCCGCTTTACGCTGGAGCCGCCATGCAGCACCAGGGGGATGCCGGTGGCCTGCCTGAGCCGCTCCAGGTGGTCAAGGTTCAAGCGCGCTTCGATCTTCTTCTGGTCCTTGGCAGCGCCTGAAATGGCGCCGTGTACGCTGCCGATGGCTACCGACAGCCAGTCGCAGCCGGCTTCGCGGACAAAGCGTTCGGCTTCAGCCACATCGGTGAACCCCATGCCCGACTCATAGAGCTCATCATACGGGGGCAACGGTCCGGCTTCGTGTCCCAGGATAGCACCCAACTCCGCCTCGCAGGGAATGCCGGCCGCGTGGGCCATATCGGCAACTTGCCGGGTTGCCTGGATATTTCCGTCCAGGTCAAGGCGGGAGGCATCAATCATCACTGACTGGTATCCCACACTAATCGCCTCGCGGAATATGGGCACGAAGTCCACGCGCAGGCCATCCTCATCAATAACCGGCACATGGTCGAGATGAAGGCGAACATGGTCGGGGTCGTCCCACTTGGCGAACTCCTCAGCGACCGCCGCCGGTCCTATGGCCTCAAACTTTGTCCATTCCGGGCGTGCAACGGCGATAAAGGCGAAGGAGGCCTCGTCAGCCACCGCCCGTACCACTGGCTCAATCATAGGCAGGTAGGGGACGTTGAAGGCTGGCACCATCAGGCCCTGTCTGAAAGCGTTAGTGACAATCTCACCGCTGCCGATCATAATCCAGACCTCCATCATTCACCGACGCGTAGCTCGGCCTGAGTGTGGCCCTGTTTGCCACACTCAGATGAGAACGCGACAGCGTTCTCAGCTTCCAGCCCGAGGTCGTTGGGGTGGTCACAATATCTCATATTGCGCGACTTCAACCAGACCGAATCCGGTCAGTGCATAACGGCGCCGCCGGAGACGTTTACCGCCTGGCCGGTTATGTACCTGGCAGCGTCACTTGCCAGGAATGCGGCAGTGCGAGCAACATCCTGTGTCGTACCAAGCCTGCCGAGCGGGATCTTGCTCTCCAGGTACGGGTGAACTTCCTCGGGTCTGAGTCCCTGCTTGCGCGCGTAGTCCTGCAATTGCCCCTCCCACATCCCCGTGAGAACGACACCAGGGCAAATAGCGTTGACCCGCATCCCGTCAGCGGCGAACTCGACCGCCAGTGACTGGGTGAGGCCGATGACGCCAAACTTGCTTGCACAGTACGCTGCGTAGTGGCTGCTACCCACCTTGCCCGACTGGGATGACATATTCAGGATTACTCCCTGCCTGCGCGGCAGCATTCGTCGAATCGCAGCCTGACAGCCCAGGAACATACCCTTGAGGTTAGTAGCGAGAGTCCGATCCCATATCTGCTCGGTGCACTCCAGGAAGGGAAGTATGTGTGAGACAGCCGCGTTATTCACCCAGATCGCCAGCGGGCCTAACGCGCGTTCGACGGTGTCTGCCATCTCTTCGACGAGTTCGCGCTCAGTAACATCACACGCAAGCGCAAGTGCCTGTCCCCCCGTACGACGAATCTGCTCTGCAACTTCTTCCGCAGATTCCAGAGATATATCGGCCACACCGACAGCGGCTCCCTCCGCAGCAAAAGTGCGGCAGATCTCTGCGCCGATGCCACTGCCCCCGCCGGTGACAACCGCGACCTGATCCTGAAGTATCATTCTCTGTGCCTCGCCTCCTGCGTAGGGGCGCAATTCATTGCGCCCACCCAGCAGCGGTGTGGAGGGCGTGATGAATCACGCCCCTGCAAACAGCCAACCTTTTGTGACCTACTGACAATCTCTACACGCGCCCGCTGCCGCCAGCCCGGCTCCCCGCATCGCCTTCCCTAATCCCCGGACGGATAGACCAGCACTTTCAGTGATTGCTTTTCTTTCATCAATCGCAGGCCCTCGTGGATATTGTCCAGAGGCACTCTATGCGTAACGATCGCGTCCGCGGCGATTCTGCCCTCTGCCATGAGTTGAACCGCCAGCGCAACGTGTTCAGGCCGTGAATCGGAGGCCCCGGCGAGCCGAAGCTCCCCGTAGTGGATGACCCGGCTGTCATAAGTGATATCTGAGTCACCCTCTGGCAGACTTGCGAATAGACTGATTGCTCCACCCTTGCATGCGTAGTAGATTGACTGCTCCTGGGCCTCACGCGAGGGTGCCGCGACGATGACGACATCCGCCCCCAATCCCTCTGTGTTCTCGTTGACCACCTCGCCCACGTCTTCGTGCGCGCCGTCAATGACCAGAACCTCCTGCAGCTTGCGCAACAGTGACAGTCTGGGTTCGGATCTTTGAACGATCATGACGGTGGTCGTCCCTTGTGCCTTGGCTGTTTCCGCATGCAGGGCCCCCAGCGGCCCGCCGCCAATAACCAGCACGCTGTCGCCGGCTTTCACGCCGGCAATCTGTTGCGCGTTGATGACGCAGCTCAGCGGTTCGCTCAAGGCGGCTGC
>JALGTY010000271.1 GCA_029821145.1 Candidatus Zipacnadia bacterium | reverse complement strand
GGCGTCTGAAGGAAGGCAAGTTCGACCCCGAGAAGGCGGTACAGGATTTTTTTGCATCGAGGTCTCCCGCTCCGGCATGAGGCCGGAATGGGGAGACCTTGTCGAGCAGTACGTGAGCCTCGGCGGCACACTCATCGTCGAGAACGTGCCCGGTTGGAGCACTGACCGCAGCGGCGGATACACGCTGCGCGAATGGGAGACACCAGCCGGGAATCTTGCCCCGGGCACGATTAAGTTCGGCGAGCTGTCGGGAATCAAGTTCAACTACTATCACCGTGGCGCGGTCACCAAAATCCGCGTACTGCAGGAGCATCCGCTGACCGCCGGCATGGAGCCGCTGAATGAGTGGATAGAGATCCCCTATGAGGAGGGCGGACGTAACTACGGTTATCTTGCTTATCCCGTGACGGCCACGGATGCCACTGTGCTGGTCGAGGCCGAGCATGAAGTGTGCCGCTATGACGGTATCTCCTACAAGCGGCGCGGCAAGATCAGCGGCGTGTATCCGCTGGTGACGATCAAGCAGCTTGGCAAGGGAACGGTCATCCGCCATTACGCCCACGTCGCTTTCCCTACGACGATCGGCCAGGAGCGCTATGAGACATTCGCCAACAATCTGGCGGAATACGTCCGGAAGCTGTACAATGAGCAGGCGAAGCAATAAAGTACCACGCGAAAGGTGACGTAAATGACTGACGAAGCTGCGAGAGTTGCACTGATTCAATTTCCCGGCTCCAACTGCGAATGGGAGACCAAACGCGCTGCTGAGGCCGCTGGAATAAGCTGCGATGTTTTTCGCTGGAACCGGCCGGCCGAGGCGCTCTGTGAATACGACGGCTATATCATCGGCGGGGGGTTCTCATATCAGGACCGCGTGCGGTCGGGTGTTATTGCCGCCAAAGAGCCGATTGTCAAGACCGTCTTCGACGAGGTTACCGAGCACGGCAAGCCACTTGTCGGCATCTGCAACGGCGCGCAGGTAATGGTCGAGTCAGGCCTGGTGCCGGGCCTCACCGTCGGCCGGGTGCAAATGGCGCTGGCACCGAATGCCCCGGACCCCTCCGGTCGCATCGCCCAGTTCTGCTGCCGATGGGTCTATCTGAAGCAGGCCTGTGAGCCGCCCCGCTGCGTCTTTACCGGCCAGTACCAGGTCGGTGAGGTGATTCCCATCCCCATCGCCCACGGTGAAGGCCGCTTTACCACAAAAGACCCCGAAGTCATCGAGGCACTCCGCGAGAATGACCAGATCGTATTCCAGTACTGTGACGCGGATGGCAATATTGACGAGAGCCGCGAGGTATGCCCCAATGGCGCGATGGCCAATATCGCCGCTATCTGCAATCCCGAGGGCAACGCGATGGCGATAATGCCCCATCCGGAACGCGCCAGCTTCCTGCGCCAGATACCCTACGAGACCGCCGGCAAGTGGGGCGAGAACAAGCTCGCGGCTCATGGCGATGTAGATGCCCAGAACGCCGCCGGGCCGGGGCTGGCGGTGTTCATCTCCATGCTCGAAGCCCTCAAAGCGCGCGTGCCCGTCTGAGAGCTCTGATTGGTGAATCCGGAGGTACTACGAATGGCCGGGCAGCGCAAAGGAATCCCCTGGTCCATAGCGATTCCGCCTGAGGTCAATTGCGAATATTGCGGCGTGAAGATGAGCGACTACCACGCCGATCCGCAGTTGATGATGGAGGTGCAGCTCGAAGGCCCGCGCCTCCTCCATGAGAAATTCGGCCTGCCCCTACGTCGCAGTGTGTCCCCGGATTTCACCGCCTATGCCGAAGGTACGGCCCTGGGCATCGAATTGGAGTTCCAGGACTACCACGCTCCCTCCCCGAAAGGCCACCCTATCAAGACCCGCGAGCAGATGGCAGCCTTGCGGGTGCCGGAAGACTATCGTAACGCCGGCCTGGTCCCGCGCATGATCGAGTTCTACGAATACATGAAGGCACATGCGCCAGATGATGTGACGGTCGGCTTCGGGCTGGGCACGGAAGGGGTCTTCACGACGGCGGTTGTGCTGCGTGGCAATGACCTGTTTCTGGACATCTATGACGTCCCGGAGCTTGCCCACCAGTTCCTGCAAACCGTCACCGATAACTCGATTAGAGGGCGCGAACTGGCCTTTGAGATTACCGGCACCCAGCCTGGCGAAACCGTCGGGTATGCCGACGACTACGGGGGAATGCTGCCGCCGGACCAGTATGTTGAATTCGTTGTCCCGTACCTCGTACAGATAGCCGAGCACTTCGGGGCAACACGGCGCACCATTCACACCGAGCTTCTGCGCCGCCCGCACCTGAAGATATTGCAGGACTACGGCTGGAGCTACATTGACGTCGGCACCGACCCGTATCTGACCGTGAAAGATTGCGTCGAGGTGCTGGACATTGACTTTCTGGTGCAGATGAAGACTTCGGATGAGATACTGCTTGCGACTCCGGAAGAGATCAAACAGACTTACCGGCAGATGGTGGCCGACGGTGCGCAGCGGATGGTGGGAGAACTATGCCCGGGCATGCCGGAGGAGAAGGTCTGGGCCCTCATCGAGGTCGCGAAAGAGTTTGAATAGTCTGCATCTTTCCCAGCCTCAGGACTGACTCAATACCGCTGGCAAGATCACAGTACCTTCTTCCGATTCGGCCTTCAGCCGGCAGAATGACCTACTCCGCCTCCGTAGTCTCCTCGATGTTCTCTACTATTTCCTGAAGTCCCTCAATCAGGGCATTGACATCATACTGATCGAAATCCTCAGGAAATCTGCCGAATGGCTCCTTCTCGGCATCCGTCAGAGGCACGAGGTTCTCCACCTGGCGTCGGTACTGGTCGGTCATGTCGGGGGGTATCCCGTGGGGCCACATGTACCGGAAGGGCAGCCGCAGGCCATCTACCAGGCCCTGAAAAACCGGCACGTCATCGCCATCAAGCTGCTGATACAACGAGTATCCAAGAGTGGTCTGACGCCGTTCCAGACCCATTTCATGGGCAGCCTGCCACACCTCCCAGTGGATGAACCAGGTATTGTTGTCCAAGGCCTTGTCCCGGAACTCCTTCGTCGTCATCAACCGACATCTCCTCGGCATACTACAAAACCGCGTAATAATCACTCAATATATTGTATCATGTTTCGTTTGCGCTGTAAAATCGCAATGGCAATCTCAACACTCCGCTCCACTGTCTACGGGCCATGTGCCGCCAGGTGGGAGGAAAAACGTGCTTCTGCGTCGAAATCAAGCTTTAGTACACGATGGCCGATTGATACTGGGAGGTAAACGGTAAACTATGAATGAGCAAGAATCATACTGTTCAAACTGCGGTCACAAGCTAGGGCCGGGCGCGGAATTCTGCAGCGAGTGCGGTCAGCGCGTTGCTCAGCCGCAAGTTCAACAACAGCAACCCCAGCCTTCACAGCAGCCGGCGACTCCCGCTCAACCGCAGCAGCAGCCACAGGCGGCTAGCTCGTCGAATCCCGCGATCTGGATCGGAGTGGGCATATTTGCCTTCCTAGTAATAGTCCTTGTGATAGCCGCGGTAGGCGGCCTGTGGCTATTCAGCGCAAGAGCGCCGCAAACCTCGCAACCTGCCACAGTGCAGGCGACCGAGCAGGCGGCTGAGGCCGAAGTGGCAACAGTACCGGCCACCACTGAAGAAGCAGCAACGCCTGCAGCCACCGTGACTCCCGCGCCGGCGGCACCAGTTGCAGCGCCGGTACCAGCGCCACCAGCTCAAGTCACTGTCCCTAACGTGATCGGGCTGAGCAGCGGTGATGCGGCGGACCGCCTGGCCAACATCGGCGGCTTCCAGATCATCTACAATCCGTCACGCTACAGTGACCAATACGCCAAAGGGGCGATCATAGCGCAGAATCCTCGCGGGGGCGCAGTCGTTCGGCCCGGCGATGTCGTGTACATAGTCGAGGGCCTCGGGCCCGCTCCTGCGCCTCCGCCCCGGCGAGTAGCCGCGCCTAAACCCCGGCGCACGGTCTCCGGCGGCCAAGGCGAACTCGCTGCATACACCCGTACCCGACGCGTTACGAATGGTGACCTGAATTATCGGAGCAACTGGGAATGCACTTTGATACGAAATGAGATATATGCCCGTCACGGGCGACCCTTCAATAACCGCCAGATCAGGGCGTGGTTCATGGGACAATCGTGGTATCAGCCTACCTCCAACTTCAGCGAGAGCTGGCTAAGCTCCGTGGAGAAGCGGAACGCAGAATTCATTGCCAACTACCAGAAGCGGACGTACGGCACACCGGCAACAAGACCGTAACACCGCGCCGGCTGAGAAAGAGGCCATGGCGAGGTAATTCAGCCCAGCGGCGAATACGTTGAGTGCGGGCAACCTTGGGACAGACTGAGCCTGCGGCCGGGGAGCGCGACCGAACTGCAGCCGCAGAAAAATGAGTTCGGGTCCTGGCCCAGCTCGCCCTTCAGCTCGTCCCACATCTCGCGCGACTCGGTGCTCAAAAACAGCAGAACCTCGTCGTCCCAGCGTCGCACCTGCTCGATGAGGTACTGGTAGATTTCCTTGCGCGCGTGATGCGGGAACGGTGCGCAGACATTGCCCTCCATCTCCTCAGCCGCCTCCTGCGCAGCCTCCACGTACTCCGG
>JALGTY010000018.1 GCA_029821145.1 Candidatus Zipacnadia bacterium | reverse complement strand
ATTCGCCGCCTGAGATCACAGCGAGGCGGTTGGCCGCGAGGCCGGTAGCAGTGCGGACATTGTGGGGGCCGGCGCCGAGCAGAGCACAATCCAGTGTGCGGCCAGTCCATGTCAGGAGAAAGGTCTCCCCACCGCCCAGCAGGACAAGGCCGCAAGGGTCAATCCAAGCCAGTGCCTCCGCCTTAGCACGGTCGAAAGCGGAAAACTCGCTCTGGCTGCCATCTGTGTAGAGCAACCGCAGCTTGCCGCCATTTTCCCATGTCGCCACGGCCTCTACCGAACTGCCCGCATCACCAGGCACGACCAGCAACTGCGCGGCCGCCGCCGGTCGCAGACAAATCATGGCCAGGATACACAGCAGTTGAGGTCGGGCTGCAAGCCCTGCTGTCGCTGTACTGTGGCGAGCAAGCTCGACCCGCGGGGGCAATTCGAGAGGGCCCGGAAGCTCTCGTGCAATGGTCGCCGCTGCTGGGGTCTTCATGCTCCGGCACTATAGCACACCAGGCCAAGAGCGTAAATATCGGCAAGGTCATGGCTTAACATCAGGTACGGTCGGGACAACTGGGGAGTCATCAAGGGGTGAGTGTGACCTTGCTTCCGCGTTCACTAGCGCGGCGAGCCTTGGCAAGTTCACGGGGCAAACACCTTGGGCATATGCCGTGTGATGCGACGATAGTAGTGTTGTGCGGCACCCAAGCTGACGGCTTGTCGCTGGCCTGTACGTCCCAGCATACAGCCCTGCAAATACAACATTGAAATGGCAGATGCTTGAGCATATGAGCTTCTCCCAACTTGGCTGTGAGTTAGTTGTGCGATAATTCCTGCGGCAAATGGCCATGTTGTGCGTTTGAACACCACAATTCGCCTATCTAACCTAGTTATCGGGATTAGAACAGCAGAACTTTAGGCTCGCAGGGAGTATCTAGCTGTTTACAGTACCGGCAGGTGCTATTGACGTGCGCGAAAACCGAATGTTATAATGACGCTGGATGCTCTTGAATATGCGGGTTGCGGTGCCAGACACTGCATTGACGCGGCAGTAATTACAGTCTCAACCATAGCACATAATACAACAAGATCAGAAAACAATAGCAGATGGAAACCACGGTCAGGTCTTTCGAGGCTAAGGACTATGTCCGCATTTTCACAAAGCGGAAATGGTTCGTGTTGCTGGTTACGCTGGCGGCTACTATGCTCGGTGGGTTCTACGCGTTACGTTACCCCAAGACCTATCGTGCCCGCGCTGTCATTCTTATCAGAAGGCAACCGGTGGAGCGCATCAAGTTCACCGGGGAAGAGCTGATTGAGCCCCGCGAGCGGCATGAGGAGCTGACGCTAGAGACCCAAGCCCAGATCGCTATCAGCTACGCCACCGCCGTGCGGACAGCTAAGAAGCTCGGCGGACGTGAGGCTGGCACCAAGATCGTAACCGACCCCCAAGATATCGTCAAATCCCTCAAGGCAGTACCCCTGGAACCCGACCGCCTGTTGATTGAGGCCAACAACGCCGAACGCATGAAAGCGCTTGGTTTCGCTAACGAGACGGCGGAAACCTTCGTTGTCATCACCAGTGAACTACGGCGTGCTGATGTCACCGACGCCCGCGACTTTCTGGAACGTCAGTTGGAGAATGTGTCCAAAAGGCTTGACCGACTGGAGCTGGAACTGGCAAATTACCAGCAGCGCGTCGGCATTGTGGTTCCAGAGGTGGAAGCGACCGCGACGATGGGTGAGCTGCAGCAATACCGGCGTGAGCTCAATACCGCGCGCACCCAACTGGAAGCCCTCAACGCCCGCAAGACTACCTTGCGCCGGCAGTTAGCCGCCGCTCAGCCGTTGCTTGAGATTTCTATCAAGGAATCGCATCCCGAGCGCGATATCATCGAGATACAACTGCGTCAAGAACAGGTCAACCTGGCAACATTGCGTGCACGATACAAGGACGATCATCCAAGTGTAAGTACAGCCCTGCGCAGAATCGAAGCTTTGGAGGCCCGCCTCAACCGCTTGCCGGAAGTTCGCGAGGTGAAGAGGTTTGACATAAACCCCCAGGTGCAAGCACTCAATAAAGACATAAACGCCACTGACTTGGCCATCGCTGAGGCTGAACGGCACACCTCGCGGCTAGAAAGCATTGTGGCGCAGATTACGAGCGACACTGCTGATCTGCCACTGGAGCTGGCAACGATCTCGCGCCTGGAGAGCCAGATCGAGTTGGCCCGCAGCACCTACCAGACCTTTATGGTTCAGCTCGAACAGAGCAAGCTGAGAGAGGCCATAAAGGGGGGCGGCGCGTTGGTCATAGATCGCGCCGTTGAGCCGGAGGAGATCAAGCCCAACCCCGGCCGTGTGATGCTTTTTGCCTTTGCTTTGGGCCTCTTCTGCGGCCTGATGTTTGCACTGCTGCTCGAGGCCCTTGACGACACCTTCCACGGCCCCGAGGACCTGACACACTATACAGACATTCCGTTCCTGGGCATGGTGCCGATGCTGGAAACTCCCCCTGATGAACTGGTGACAATCACGGCCCCGAAGAGCCCGCCGGCAGAAGCGTACCGCGCACTGCGCTCTAATATCACTTTTTCTCAGGTTGATAGCCCTGCCCATACCTTCCTGCTTACCAGCGCCGGGGCCGGTGAGGGTAAGAGCTTGACGGTCGCAAATCTCGCGGTGGTCTTCGCCCAGGCGGGCCAGAGGGTGCTGCTTATCGACTCCGACCTGCGTCGGCCGGCGCTCCAACGGTTGCTGCATATTGACCGTGCCTCCGGCCTTACGAATGCACTCATAGGCGAGAGTTCCTTAGAGGACGTTATCGTCGAGATTGAGCAGGTGCCGGGACTCTATGTGGTGCCTACCGGCCCGCTACCACCGAATCCGGCTGATCTGCTGGATTCAGAGCGTATGACCGAGATAATCCGTGAGGCCACTCAGTTCGCCGACATCGTATTCCTCGACTCTCCGCCTGCGATTGTACTCACCGACGCGGTGCTGCTGTCCTCGAAGGTAGATCAGACGCTTCTGGTCGCCGAGTGCGACCACGTAAGCCGGACGGCGTTTACGGAACTGATCCGGCTCATCAGACATGCCAGAGGCAACATACTTGGTGCTATACTCAACAAGCTGCGGCTCAGCACCAGCGATTACTACTACTATTACTACTACTACTACGACTACGCCAGAGAAACGCCGAGCATCGGCGAGCCGGAGTACCAGCAAGAAGCAGAGTCAACAACCACGATTGCCGACGAACTCTTCGACGAGCCGGAGACGCCTGCAGATGCCGACCGGCCTGAGCCGCTCCCCGACACTGACGAGCCACAGCCTCCCCGCGATGGCACTGAGCCAGAAGAAAAACCTGAGGCCACGAAGGAAAACAACAATCTCAACGCCAATAATAACAACAAACTGCTTGATGACTTGCTTGGACTGAATGATGAGGAATAGCTGACCACAGGCAAGCAAGGTCGGTTAAGCACGGTTTGACGTTGTGCGACAAAACGTGGCAAACAGGTGTCTTATTCCTGTCGTTACCATTGCGAGGAGAAACTTACAATGCGAAGATGCAATCTGGGGCTGTGTGCTGTCGTCTTGATGCTGTCACTGACTTGTCTGTCTGCGCAGGCCGCCCCGCAACGGTCTGATGCCTACCGTTACATCGGTAGCCCTTCTGCCCCGCAGTATCCCCTGCCTGTGGATGCCGCCCGCCTCAATAACACTGACAAGATCTCCCAGCTCAGCTCCATGCAGACGGCTGGGCTGATTCGAAACGGATTCGTGGTTATTCCAGACGATGCTATCCAGATGTTCTATCTGTACGAGAACTATCCCGACGCAGGCGAGAGCCCCACTCCGAACTTCATTACGGTTGATTCGCTGCTGCACGCCTACCATTTGTTTTTCGACTTCAGTCTCCGGCAGGTTGAGACCAAATATCTGGTGCCCGCCTGTCTGGAACTGAGCAAACTGTGCGCTTTCCACAATGACAAGTTCTCCAATAAGCTGCCGGACGGTCCGCTGAAGGAAGCCGCTCGCGCCAACGTCATATACTTTTCAATCGCCTGGAGCCTTATCGTCGGGCAGGAGATGACGCAGTTTCTGCAACCGGCCGAGCTGGTGATATATGAAGATGAGATGAAGCGGATTGGCACGATGGCCGGCCGCAGCAAGTCGCCGCTGATGGGTAACACAATACACTACGACCAGTTCCGTCCACGCGGCCATTACACCCGCTCCGAGGACCTGAAACGTTACTTCCGGGCCATGATGTGGTACGGCACAATCGCCATGGAGCTGAGCGCCAGGAAGCCACCGGAAATGGTCAGGAAGCACCAATTGCAGGCGCTGCTGATTACCAAGATACTTGCCGGCGATGACAAGGCCCGCACGCTGTGGGCCAAGATCTATGAGCCGACGGAATTCTTTGTCGGTGGCAGTGACGATATCGGCTACCGCCAGTACGTGCCACTGGCGCGGCAGATTTTCGGTGATTCGCTGCAGCTTGCCGACCTCGGCGACAAGAGCAACCTTGACGATTTCATGGCCGCCGCACGCCGAATACTGCCCGAACCCAAGATCGCGCCATTTTTCATGGATGCCGACTCCGAAGGTAATCTGCAGCCTGAGACGCTGGGGGTCCAGGGCCGGCAATTCCGCTTCATGGGCCAGCGCTTCATACCCGACTCCTACATGCTGCAGAACCTGGTATCACCTAAAGTGCTGCCGCTTCCCAGCAACCCCAGAGATGCCCGCGACATGCCGCTAGGCCTTGACGTGATGTCGGTTCTGGGCTCAGCGCGTGCCTACGGCCACCTGCTGAACATCTACGATCAGGGCCGTTACCCGCAGTACAAGGAGCAGATGGCCAAGCTGCGCGAAGAGTTCTTCTCGTACCCCGAGGAGAAGTGGTGGTCGAACCTGTATTGGGGCTGGCTATACAGCCTGCATGCAGACCGACGCCTGGCTCGATAAGGAGCTGGCTACGAGTCTGGGCAGTTGGGCGCAGTTGCGACACGACACGGTCCTGTACGCCAAGCCGTCGGGGGCCGAGATGGGCGGAGGACCGATACCGCAGGTGTGCGGCTACGTGGAGCCGGTGCCTGAGGCGTGGGGTCGGCTGGCATATCTGGCGAAACTGGCGCGGGACGGTCTCCGCGACCGCGGACTGCTCAGCTCCGACATGGCAAACGCCTACGGCGCTTTTGGCAGCATACTGGCCTTCCTGAAGGATTGCGCGGAGAAGGAACTCGCCGGCCAGACGCTTTCAAAAGATGCCTACGAGCGCATCCAGAGTTTCGGTGGCGAGCTGGAACGGCTGCAGCTTACCATAGTCAGAGACGTCATGAAGGACGCCTACATAACCTCCTGGTACCAGATCAAGAGCGAGACCGACCGCAATGTCGCCACAGTGGCCGATGTGCACACCTCGTTCCAGCAGTGTCTGGAAGAGGCCGTGGGCTACGGATATCGCATCTATGTCGTGGTTCCGGACCCGCGAGGCGGCTTGCAGGTGACCAAGGGCGGCGTCTTTTCCTACTACGAGTTCGCGTGGCCGGTTAGCGATCGGCTGACGGACGAAAAGTGGCTCGACATGCTCAAAGCAGGCCAGGCACCTCCGCACCCGGAGTGGACACAGAGCTTCATTGTGCCCTAACGCCTCATGGATCCGTGGCTCGGCCTGAGTTGTGCGCAGCGCACGACCCTGCCTGCCCTGAGCGAAGTCGAAGGGAACAACGTCGAAGCGCAGCCCGAGGTCGTTGGGGGCAGCGGCCCCAGCTTGACTCTGGTCTAGGGGACTGCCTATAATCGTACCAAGGCGTAGTTAGAGGTTACCTAATCAGGGCAGCAGATTGCCCTAATCATGTTTCTTATTGTAGGGAGCGAGGTCCGAAATGACCAAGTTTCGACGTGGTTTTACGTTGGTTGAACTCCTGGTGGCGATATTCATCATCGCGCTGCTCATGGCAATTCTGTTTCCGGTGTTTGCGCGTGCCAGAGACAAGGGCTATCAAACAAGCTGTTTCAGCAACCTCAAGCAGGTCGGCACCGCATTTCAGCTCTACCGGTCTGATTTTGACGGGCGTATGCCGTACATGTTTCTGCAGGCCGGGGACGGCACCTATTATCGCTGGATTGATGTGACTTTTGTCTATTCCGGGACCGAGCAAATCTATCAGTGTCCTGCGTGCGAAGTAGAGCCCGCTGATGAGCCGGCCTATCCTCCCTACAAGACACCGAAGGAGCCGCGCGACACCTCGTATCTATACAACCAGCCGCATCTGGAAGCCACTCGAGAAACACTTGTCAGGGACCCGGGCGGCACCATCATGGTGATGGACGGCTGGTGGTTCAGCAGCCATGATGAGGAGAACGCGCGCACACTCAATGCGCCGATGTTCAATATCGAAAAAGCGACCGCCGACATGATGGCCTGCTGGATAAACAATGAAATTCCGGCGGTACCGATGTATGTAAACGGCAAGATACTGGAGCGGTTGCACCGGCACCCTGGCAACATGGTGAGTGTGCTGTACTTTGACGGGCACGCCAAAGGCGTGGTACGTGCGGTTCCAGGCGATTTCACGCCGCAAAAAGACTGATTCTGGCCGGCATGGCAGAAGGTGGGGGCCGAAGCCGCTTTTCGGCCCTTTTTCGTATCAGGGCGGCGCTGTCAGGCCGTCCTGGCCGACCGCCGGTCGAATTGACACTGACCGACGAATATCCTATACTCTTTGTGGCTGATTACAGGCAGTTGGCCGTTTTGTGAACTGTGGGCAGGCCGTAACTCCTCTCCTCGAGGCGGCTGATGTCGCAGGTGCCGTTGATAAGCCAGGAGGAGCTAAAGCGGCTTGCTCTTTTGCTGGAATGAGTAGTGCGTCGAGCTGACTTCGACAAGGTCAGTCCTAGCGAAGTCGGACTTGCGCGAACGGTGAAAAGGAGTATCAACGAATGCAGTCGCGTAACAAGATGTGGATCGGACTTATCTTGCTCATCGTCGTCTGTGCTTTCCTCGTCGCTCTTGCACCCATACGCCCGGTACCGAAAGCGGAAGGCTTTGATGTGCAAGACGTCAGCCGTTACAGCTTCGGGGAACCCATGGCGGATGATGAACCAGGGCTGACTGCCAAGGCCGACGAGATTCGAGGCAGCTTGGCCAAAGCCGGCGTCGAACTCGACTATGTCAAGTTCATTGATCCCAAACTCCTGGAGGTCAAGAGCGTCTCGCTAACCCAGGAAACCGCCGATGAGCACGCCGCGCAGGTCTTCAAGACCCTCGCCGAACAGTACGAAGGCGTCGAAGCGGTTGAGATGCCGCAGAAGGCCGGGGCCAAGCAAGAGCCCCTGTTCACCATAGGCGAGGTCTTCGCGGTCTATGCGCCCAGGCCACAGATCCGCTTGGGGCTGGACCTGCAGGGCGGAGCCCACGTGCTCTTGCGCTGCGTTCCTGAAACGAAGATACCTTTCCTCACCCCAGCCCATCAACCGATGGCGATCTCCGAGGACATGATGAAGACGCCCGCGGACGAGCGGCCACAGACTACTGCTGAGGGCGACAATATCAAGTACCCCAACTACACTCATGAGCAACTACAAAAGCTCGTGTACGACTACATGCTATCGAAAGGCGTTTCCAAGACCGGCCTGGAGGTTGTCATGGTGGGCGACAACCGCGTAGTGGTCAGGACCGAGGCCCGCGACGAAAGAGAATCCAAGGCGCAACTGCAATTGGCCCAGGCCTTCCTGGAACGCACCTTCCCCGACCTGGAGCTTAGTGTCGGCGAGATGGAGACCGTTTATGTGGCGCCCGGGACCGCTGACAAGGTCAAGAACATCATTGACCGGCGCCTCTATGCGATGAGCGACATCCGTGAGCCGGTGGTCCAGAAGCAAGGCGATGACAAGATCATCGTCGAGCTGCCGGGCGTGAAAGACCCCGAGCGCGTTCTCGACATCCTCAAGAGCACCGCGATGCTTGAATTCCGCCTGATCCCGGCACGCTACACCTGCCCCGGCGCTGAGGAGGACGACTACAGCGAATGGAACGACACGACCACCAATCAATCGGTGCCCTGGGAACAGGTGCTGGCAGAGTCGGAGCTGGCCTTTAGCGGCCGCGATCTGCAAAGCAACTCCACCGTCCAGACGGGCAGTACCCCGGGCCAGTGGGTCGTGGCTTTCGAACTCAAGAAAGACAAGAAGCGGGCGTTTCTGGATTTCACCCGACAGAACATTGACCGCCTCATGGCGATAGTGCTTGACGAAAAGTGCCAGATGGCTCCCCATATCCGTGACGCGATCCCGGGCCGGGGCATCATCGAGGGCAATTTCACCACCCAGGAGGCGCGCGACCTGAAGCTGCTGCTGAATGCAGGCGCACTGCCCGTGCCGCTGGAGATAGATACCAACCGCACCGTCAGCCCCACTCTGGGCACCGATTCGATCGTCCGCAGCTTCCGGGCGGCACTGATTGGCTTCTGCCTGGTGCTTGTGTTCATGATTGTATATTACCGCGTGCCAGGGATCTTGGCGGCCTTTGCCCTGTCGCTGTACGTGCTGCTTCTGCTGGCCGTGCTGACGCCGTACGCCACCATGACGTTGCCAGGCGTGGCGGCCTTCATCCTGTCAATCGGCATGGCTGTGGACGCCAATATCATCATTTTCGAGCGTCTGAAGGAGGAGCTGTGGTCGGGCAAGGTAATCCGCACCGCTATCGAGACCGGCTTCGACCGGGCCTGGACGGCAATCCTGGATGCCAATGTTACGACGCTGATAATCGCCGCTGTGTTGTACTTCCTGGGCACCAGCCTGATCAAGAGCTTTGCCGTGACGCTCTTTGTCGGCGTCTGCTGCTCGCTGTTCACCGCGGTAACGGTCACGCGCTGGCTGGTGACGATGGTTGGGGGCAGCCGCTTGGGGGAGAATCGGGCGCTATTCGGCGACAACACTGAACACACCACTTGACCGGGACCCATTGGGCTCCGATTAGTCGAGTGGCTGCTGCAATATCCAAGGAGGTTCTTACGTGGATTTTTTCCGCAGACAGGATTGGGACATCGTTGGGAAGGCCTGGCTGTGGCTGGGCATTTCCGCTGTGCTAATTGTTGTCGGTACGGTGTGGTGGGCCACACATGGTCTCAACCTGGGTGTTGACTTCACCGGCGGGGTCCTGTTGCGCTACCAGCTCGACCTCCCGCTCAGCGGCGACCGGGCCGAAGAGGAGCAAGTCATCAGCCAGGTGCGCGGCGTCCTCGAGCGCGATAATCTCGGCAACAGCCAGATACAGATATCCGGCAACAATCAGATATTCATCCGTATTCCCCAACTCGAGGTGGAAGAAGCGGGCGCTGAGGAACAGAGCAGAGCCCTGGAACAGAAACTCTACTCCGACCTCGGCCAGTTGCTTGGCGAAAAGCACGGGAATGTAACCATAATCGGCCGCGAAAAGGTCGGCCCGATAGTGGGCAAGCAGCTCCGGGACAAGGCCCTTGTTGCTTTGATCCTGGGATCGGCGCTGATCTTGATCTTCATCACCATCCGCTACGAATTCCGCTTCGCCGTGGCCGCCATCATCGCCCTCATCCACGACGTTCTGATCCTGATAGGTGCGATGGCGATCTTGCAGGTGGAACTCGACTCCTCCTTTGTCGCCGCCTTGCTCACAGTAATAGGCTATTCCATAAACGATACGGTCGTCATCTTTGACCGCATTCGCGAGAACCGCAGGCTACGCCGCGGCGCTGCATTCGATGAAGTCGTCAACGCTTCGCTGCTGCAGACGATGAGCCGCTCTATCAATACATCGGTGACAACCCTATTCACACTCATCGCCCTGTACGGCTGGGGCGGTACGACCATCAAAGGCTTTGCGCTTGCCTTGATCGTGGGCATTGCTACCGGCGCGTACTCATCAGTGTTCACAGCCAGTCCGGTTCTCGTCTTGTGGCACCGGCGCTCCGCCGCCAGGGAGCCGTCCGCTGCAGCGCGGCCGGCCCGCCCCACCGCGGCCCGAAGAAGAAGAGAGCTGGCCGAAGAAACTAGCCTGCCCGACGAAGATGAGCCGCTGGAAGAAGAAGAGGTTCAGGAAGCTGATGTTGAAAAAGTCAGCGCCCGCGAGACGATACGCCAGGCAGAGGCCAAAGCCCGCGAAGAAAAACGGGCAACGCGGCGCTCCCGCCGTAAGAAGAAAAAGTCACAGGGACGCAAAAAGCGCTACTGAGACACTGACCGGGGTAGCAGTATGCCTCGCTACTGCACAAGTAGCATAATAATCACCACCCAAGCCGGCGACCACAACAGCGCGCCGGCTTGCTAATTGTGGAGGCAGCCACCACATGTCCCCGTGCGACGACAGCTCCCGAGCCGGCCTGTGGCAGACGCGCGGTGAGCAGCCGTTCTTCCTACTGGCCGCGCTGGCCGGCCTCTCGGCTCTCCTCATGTTCCTCGCCTTTCCCCCGGCCAGCCTCGGCCCACTGGCCTGGGCGGGCCTGGTGCCATTGCTCGTCGCTCTGAGCCAACTCCGCCCCGCCCAGGGTTTTTTCGTCGGCTGGCTGTTCGGTGCGCTCATGATGGGCGGGGTGAATTACTTCCTGGGCGCGTTCGGCCTGCTACCCATGCTGGCTGTGGCGCTGTTTTTCGGGTTTTTCTATGGTCTCTTCGGCCTGGTGGTAGCAGGCCTGGCCCCTCTGCGGATCGTGCGCTTGCAGGTTGTCGCTGTCGCGGCAGGCTGGACGCTTGTCGAGATGGCCCGCGGCCATGCCGGCCCGCTGGCGTACACCTTCGGCCACCTCGCCTATACACAGCACAGTATGCTACCGATCCTGCAGTTTGCCAGCCTCATGGGTAGCTACGGTGTCGGCTTTCTGATAGCCCTGACCAATGCCGGCCTGGCCGTCCTGCTGCTGGCTTTCTTGCCCGACAATTGGTACCACCCGCCGTCTTCCCGCCCGGAGCGCAACCGCGCCGCCAGCCGCACCATGCTGGCCGTTTATTCGCTAGTCTTTATCACATACGTCTGGGGGGCACTGATAATCCGCGGCGCCCCTGAGCCCGCCTCAGGCGTCGCAAGTCTGCGCGCGGCGGCGGTTCAGGCGAACGTCTCATTGAGCACACCTATCAAGCACGATGAGATAACAAACGCCATCAATACCTATGTGGAAATGTCCGAGGAGCTGCCCGGCAGATTCGACCTGGTGGTCTGGCCCGAAACTGCGGTCGGGCTCGACATAAATGCGGCCCCGCTTACACAGAGCCGCATCAGCAAACTCGCCGAAGAGCTCGGAGCACACCTGCTGGTCGGGGCGCTCGAGTGGGAGGACAAGAAGCTCTACAACTCGGCTTTTCTTATCTCTCCTGAGGGTGAATACTCAGACACATATCGCAAGATAAACCTGGTGATATTTGGGGAGTACGTGCCGATGCGCGGCCGCTGGAAGTTCCTGGAGCGGTACCCGATACGCGGGCAGGATTTCTCCCCAGGACCGGCGCGCAAGATCATGGACATTTCCGGAGTGAAGATCGGCCCGCTAATCTGTTTTGAGGCGATATTCCCCGGCCCGGGACGCGAGGTGAGCCGCCTTGGGGCCGATGTTATCGTCATCCTGAATTCCGACGCCTGGGCCGAACGCAGCGCGGAGCTTCTGCACAACAGCTACACGGCCCCGTTGCGGGCCGCTGAGGCGCGCCGCTACATCGTCAGGGCCGCCTCTACCGGCATATCGGCGATATATGACCCCTATGGCCGGCCGCTTTCGGATGTGCCAACCAATATGGCCGGTGTTGCCGCCGCTGAGGTCTATGCTCGGGAGGAGCTTTCCACGTATCACAAATGTGGCGACTGGCCACTTCTGTGCATCTGTGCCCTCGCGCTGCTGGCAGGGCTGATCAAAGCACGCCGGACCCAGCAGTTGCAGCCGATGGCAAAGCAGTAATCCCACAGCACCCTTACGTTTTCGTATCGGCACGCCGCTGCGAACCAAGAGGCCCGCCACTCGGCGGGCCTCATATTCTTTCGGGAAGGCAAGACTGCGGAGTCTCAGGGTGCTTGCTGGCGGCTGAGCCATACGGTGAAGGTCCAGGACGGATGGCGGCGGTCGCGTAAGAACTCCAGTGCCTCCCCGTTTTCGAGATATGAGGTCCGCTCGATAAGCAGAAGCGGGCCACCCTCCGCCACATTAAGGTATCTGGCATCCTCGGCAGTGGCACCGTCGGCACTGATGCGCTGCTGGGCGGCGGCGATGGTCAGACCGTGCTCGTCGGCCAGGATCCCGGTAATGGACTCTTGGGGGGCGATGTTGCGCTCCACAAGCCCGGGCACCTTGTCTGCGACAAAATACGCCGACTGGATCGCCAGGGGCATGTCATCTGCCAGCCGCACGCGCTTGAGCAGGACCACTTCATCTTCGGCCTGCAGCTTGAGTTCGTCCTGCACCTGCTTGTCGAAGCCGGCGCGCAACTTCTCGAGTTCAAGCACCTGGGCCGATGGTTTGAACCCGCCCTCGGCCATCTCGCGGTGGAACCAGGGTATCCTGGTGTACTGTATCCGCTCTTCGCGCACCGGCGTGATGTCTCTAATGAATGTTCCCAGGCCCTGACGGCGCATTATTATGCCCTGCTTTTCCAGCTCGCTCAGGGCCTGCTTGACAGGCGCCAGGCTGACGCCCAGATACTCAGCCAGCTCTGCCTGGGGTGGCAGCCGATCACCTGACTGCAGGACGCCCTTCCGGATGGCCTCGGAGAAGTTGTCTATTATTTGTACGTACAATGGTATCCTGGAATCCCGTCGGGGCTTCTCAACCTGATTGAACACCATTTGTATCTCCGGAGACGATTCTTCGGTTATACGTCACAGGACGGACATGGCTGAATGTCTGGCCCGTCATTAGGGGACGGGTATCTTGATCCGGTTGGTTCCGGGCCGGCCTTGGTCAGTAGCGCCGCCCGCGATGCCCTTATCGGCGGTGGTCGCCGCAGCGCCGCTGGTTGGCCCCAGGAAGCCTATGGAGATGAGGGCCTCGGCTTTCTTGGAGATGACCTCCTTGCCGGTCACCGAGCGCTGCTCATCTATTGCCACAAGCGCTTCCTGAATCTCGTTAAGCAATGAGAGTACAGTTTCAGGCGCTTTCTGCAGTTCCGCGCCGCTCTGGAACATGCGGCAGGTCTCACGGTCCTTGGCCGCGTCTATCAACCCCAGACTCATTTCTTGGACCCAGGCACCGAAGGCGTAGTTAAGCCGCTCAAGGCTGTCGGCAACGTCGTCGGACATTGCCCACTCGTCACACGCCTTTTCCAGGTCGGCTGACAGTTTCGCGGCTTGGCCTATGTCCTCACCGGCCTCGAGTACTTGCTTGATCTTTTCGCCTCTTGCCACCAGTCCGGCGGGCGCGTCGAGCTCCAGCAGATAGGCTACGGCGTTGTCAACATTGCGCTTGGCCGTCTGTGCCAGCGCCGGGTCGGCGTCCTCTGAATGCTCCTCGAACAGGCTGGTAATCAGTGTGCCAAGCCGCAGCGCCATGCCCAAGGAGAAAAACGAGCGAAGCTTCCTCTCGCCGGGTGCCGGCCGCGTCACCTCGACACCCTCGGCTGCAGTGCCGGAGCCGGGCTTCATCGCCACGACCTCACTCCCCGCAGTCTTCAGAAACTGCATGATCGTCTTGGCGGAGATGAGAAAAGCGAAGGCAGTCGGATTGTCCGAAGACCCACCCATTGAGCTCACCATGCCTACCACCAGGCCCTCGCCGTTCGCAGCCGGACCGCCGCTCATGCCGTGGTCTATGTTCATGTCCGCCTCGACAGTTGCACCATTATGAGTGACACGGCTCACATACCCGCGCCGCACTGCCACTCCCGGACCATTCGGGTTGGGATCAAATATGTTCCCCATCGGGAAGCCGAAGCTCAACACCACGGAATTCTTGGCCGGCTCCTCGACACCAAGTGATAGGTGTTGCACGCCGGCGGGAGGCTTTCTCACGGTCAGCAATGCCAGGTCGTCGTCCTCAGCTATTGACTCTACATACACCTCATACCGCTGTGTGTCGTACGTGCCGGAGTGGGTACGGATTGTTATCCTCGTACCCGGGCGGTTGATCGCATCTGCAACAACGTGGTGGTTGGTGAGTATTTCGTTTTCGCTGATGAAAAAGCCGCTGCCCCAGGAATCCTGTATTGCGCCGTCACTATCCTTCCACTCGACATGGATGTAAACCACGCCGGTCTCAATCATCTCTGTCGCTTCCGCGCTCAGAGTAAGTACGCCCTCCTCCTGACCAACGGCCGTTGCAGCGGCGAGACAAAGCCCTACTGCAACTACCAGGCCGGCAACCAACGGTCTCTTGCGCAACACTTGCATACCCCCTTATCCCAAAATGAGACGCAACGATGGCACTGCCATTGCCGCTAGACAATGCCACGCATGATTATAACTCAGCCCACCTCTTTCTTGCAACGACGAAGGCGGCTTCCTGAAATACTATTATGCGAAAAAGGGTATTGAGGGCTTGTGGCGAAATTCTCGCACAGCAGTTACTGATAGTTGACAAATCGGAGGGCTGAAGATGGCTGACCTGAAAATCGCCGTCATGCTTAGCAATCTGCGGATGGACTATTACGAGGGGATGGAAGTAGTAGCAGAAATGGGCGTTCCGGGAATTCACGTGTCAGTCGGAGGCGGGCCGTTCACTCCTGAGAACCTCGACGCCGCGGCCAGGAAGGAGCTGGCACGTCACATCGCCTCGCTGGGTCTGGAGATATCGGCCGTATCAGCCTGGGGCGGCAATGTTGACCTGGGCGAGGAAGAAAACTGGGAGGAGAATATCGAGTGGGGCAAGCGGATCATGGACCTATCCGCCGACCTGGACACCGATATCTGGCAGGGCCACTGTGGCATCATGCCTGAAGACCCCAGCGAGCCGCCCTGGCAACGCTTCCTCGACGGCATGGGGCAGCTTGCCGAGCACGGAGAGAAGGCAGGTGTACGCCTGGCTATCGAGACCGGGCCGGAGCCGCCATTTGTGCTGCGCCGACTGCTGGACGAGGTCGGCAGCAAATACCTGTGCATCAACTGGGATCCGGGGAATATGATCCTCTGGCCGGCCCGCTACGCACAGCAACTCGGCGAGCCCTATGATAAGCTGAAATGGATCGAGAAGTACCAGCCTAACGAGGGTGCGCTGGCGTTGGCCGACGCGATAGTGCACACCCATGCCAAGGATGCGCTGGTGCACGAGGACGGCACGCGCCAGGAAGTGCCGCTGGGCGAGGGCTGGATTGACTGGCCGCGCTACACTGGATACCTCATTGGCTCCGGCTATGACGGCTATTTCGCCATCGAACGCGAAACCGGGGATGATCCGGTCGGCGATATCAAGCGGGCGGTTGAATTCCTCCGGTCGCTATAGCTACATTCTCATTCGAAGGGGCTCTCAGCCGGCACCGACGGGTTCCACCATGTCGTGGCAAAAACTTCGTGCCAGATGTCCTTGGTACTTGGCATGGCATCGGTGTCCAGGTAGCGCTCCAGAGTGGTGCGGTTGGTATTGCCTCGGAAGACTGTCAGGACCGTCTCGGTGTCGCCGGTGGTAACGGGCACGATTACCCGAACTGTAAGCGACCGGATGCTGGTATCCTGCCTCATCGCGGCCACTGCCACGCGGTATGACATGTTTATCGCAGTGGCGAACTGCACCGACGCCTTCAGGGACGGCGGAAGCTTTATGGTGATAAAGGCGTAGGCGGTAAACGGATCGACCATGGCGTTGACATCTCCGGAGAGATTTGTGCCGCCGGGCCAGGTAAGCGAGCCGACCGCTTTTAGTAGCCTGCGGTCCTGATCGGTCAGGGGCGCGCCGATCTCCCGGGTCAGGTGAACGGGCGGGAGGTTCTGCTGCTGCGGCTGTGGCGGAGCCGAGATGGGGCTATGGCGGCCGTAAGAGCGGCGGGCCGGTGCGGAGGCAGTTGCGCGCGAGGGCTGCGCGGCCGACGCAGCCGGCTCCGGTTGGCGGGTCGCCTGCCCATCACGCGTGCTCCTGGTAGCAACTGCGCGCGGCCGCGCCGGGCCCGTCTCAGTTCCCGACGGCTTATTGCCCTTGATGGCGAATATCAGAAACGCCACGAATGCTAGCAATACGACCCCGCCGGCGATCGCCGCGATGAGCTTGTAGTGGGGCTGCGGCCCCATCTCTTCGGTCACATCTTCGGCTTCTGGCGACGGCTGACTTTGCTCCAGGCGACGCCTCTGCTCGCTGACTTTGTCCATCACTCGTTGGTTGAAACCCAGTTGCAGCGCCAGCTCGTACCATTGCACGGCCTCGGCATGGTCGCCGCGGCCGGCTGCCACATCTCCCATCGCCTCGTGCACTCGCGCACTGGTCGGGTGTGCGCGCAGAAGCTGCTGCGCTATGGTTTGCGCCCTGCTGTAGTTGCGCTGCTCGCACAGAAGCTCAATTTCGGTAAGCTCTTCCTCAAGTGCCTCTTCCGGCGGGGTAGTCTCGGCCAACTGACTCACCTTCGCTATCTGTGTTGCAGCATCAGTCATCCGCGTCGCTGTAACGTTTTTCCATGCGGTAGCGCGTAATCTCGTAACCGGCGTGTTGATAGAGGCTCACCGCGCGCTGGTTGCCGACGCTGGCATCGAGTGTCGCCTTGGTAGCACCATTGCTGCGGAACCACTCATCGGCCGCAGCCAACAAGCGGCGGCCATGTCCCTTACCGCGCAACTGTGGGGCCACGTAGATGTTTTTCACATAGCCGACGCATGGGTCCACCAAGGTGGACAGCAGCGACATCCAGATGAAACCCTCCACTTCGCCGTCCTTTTCGAGCACCAGCAAGTTCTCATTGGAGTTCCTGGCCGCATCGCGCAGATTGACGCTGTATTCCTCGATGAAGTGATCATCCACCTTGCAGCCCGGGAAATTGGTCTGGTAAATCTCGTACTGAAAGCTGAGCACCACGAGCCGATCTGTGCGCCAGTTGAATCTGCGCAGTTGCAGGCTGTCTGTATCCTTCTTGACCGCTGCCACCCTCTCAGCTCCTTTCCGGACCCACGGCGACAGGCGCAGCCTATCCGCCCTGGTCTATGAGATGCACGTGCTCCTCAACCACGGTACGAGGGCACAGGCGAATGAAGCTCTTGACCGCGAAATAGACCACGACGGCGTCGTCCAGCAGTCCCAGGCCCGCCAGCGGCGCTAGAAAGTCTGGGAGAAGGTCACTGGGCACAAGCAGGTAGGCTATCCCGGCCAGCAGCACCAGCTTGGGAAGCCAGCTCACTCGGGGATCCCGAAAAAGTCGCCAGTACAGCTTCACAAAGTTCGGCAAGTGAGCCAGTATCTTCGCCTTGCGCATCTGCGAGTCTGACGAAAAGCTGTTTGGTCTGTCCTTGTCCATTGTCGTTATTCTTGCCCGATTTCGCAACTGCTCCATCGCCGCCCACAACTATCACCCAGCGCGCGGCCAGAGCCTTGCTTCTATTTTTGACACTCCGCCCATAAATCCTTTATTCTGCGGCGATACAATTCGCGGCAAGCGGTAGTGAATGGTGCTTGACTCTTACTCCGCGACGAAGGTATTGCTCTCCAGATGTCGAATTTGCCGACGGAACCGGCGTCCAGCACCGCATTCGGGCCGGTTTCAGCGTTCCACATAATACGCGCTCACAAAGCACTAAGAATCTGGAGGGAATTTTCGTGAATGAGTTCCTAATCAAAGATGGACAGACGGTTGTTATGCAAGGAGATAGTATCACAGACGCGGGCCGGAGGGCCGACGCAGCACCGTATGGGCAGGGCTACGTTGCGATATTCCGCGAGATGGTCACTGCTTTGTATCCAGAGCGCAGCATCACTTTCCTGAACAAAGGCATAGGCGGCCAGAAGACTACTGAGCTCAAGGAACGCTGGGATGATGACGTTATCCGCCACCAGCCCGACTGGCTGACAATAATGATCGGCATCAATGATTTGCACACTTACCTGCGCAATCCCGATGATCCTGAGGCCGTTTCCGTCGAACGGTATCGCGAGACTTACGATTGGCTGGTGTCACGTACCCGGGCAGAAACCGAGGCGGATATCGTGCTCATTGACCCCTTCTATATCAGCATCAGTTCGCAGGATACTTTCCGCAAGAGGGTATTGGAGACAATCCCTGACTATATCGCAGTAGTCCACGAGCTAGCGGAAAAGTACGACACGATGCTGGTCAAAATGCACGACGTATATACCAACTGTCTCAAGTACCTGGAAAGCGAGGAGTTCTGTCTGGAGCCGGTTCATCCGGCTAGAGGCGGGCACATCGCCATAGCGCTGGCGCTACTGAAGGTTCTGCAAGGCATTTGACCTGGTCGCGTGCGGCTGTGATGGTATCACGTCTTGAATGATGCAAGCGGGGAGCTCACCTATGGACAGTATCACTCATTTTGACGCCTGTTGTTATCTCGGCCGACATGTGCACATGCCCGAGGGCCAGCCTGAGACTGCTGAAGCGATCCTGCAGGCCATGGATCATTTCGGCATCCACGAGGCCCTGGTCATAGACACCCTATCGGCTTCGACCAACCCGATGGCCGGCAATGAGCGAATAATCGAGCGCACCCGGGACCGACCCCGACTTCATCCGGCGTGGGCCGGTCTGATGACACGCAGCCGCGAATTGCCGCCGCCGCACGAATTCGTCCGACAGATGCACGATCTGGGCGTCGGGGCGCTGTTTCTCTTCTACGGCCAGTTCGACATCCCCCTTGATGAATGGGCGATAGACGACCTCCTGCAAGAACTGGAGCAGGCGCGCGCACCGTTGTTCCTCTGCCCCACCAACCTGCTCGAAGCCGGCAAGATTGATGCAACCGACTGGCACAATGTGGTGCGCATCTGCCGCCGCTTCTCGCAGCTTCCGGTTGTGGTCACCGAGAATCGCATCTACGGCAGTCAGCGTGCCATGTACGAAGCATTTGCTAGCTGTCCTAACCTGAGGGTGGACCTGTCGGCGATATGGCTGCACAAGCGCATCGAGTTCATATGCCGGGAATTTGGGGCCGATAGGCTGGTATGGGGCTCCCAGCTTCCTCAGCGCACCCCGGCATCCGCGCTGATGCAGCTCGACTATTCGGACATTTCGGAACAAGAACTGGCTCTCATCGCCGGGGGTAACATGCGCAACCTGCTGTCCTGGAACCCCAACATAAGATTTGCCGGCGATAAAGTGGAGTTCCCGGAACCTGTGGACGCACTGCACCAGGCCGCCCGCGAGCGCCAGCCCCTACGCACTGAGAAATTCTACGATTGCCACGGCCACATCGGCTGGTGCAGCCCCAGGCATGTGGTGGAAGATACGCCGGCCGATCTCGTCGCCGAGATGGACAGGTTCGGTGTCCGCGCCGGTTGTGTGTTCAGCCTGGAGGGAGTATTCGGTGATGAGACCTATGGCAACGACCAAGTGGCACGGGCGGTCAAGCAGTACCCGGACCGCTTTGTCGGCTTTACGCTGGTCAATCCCAACCACGGCGAGAGGCTCATGCTGGAAGAGCTGGAGCGCGGGCTTGAACTGGGCATGCAGGGCATCAAGCTCATAGCCAGCTATCAGGGCTATCCAACCGAAGGGCCGTTGATTGATGTCGCCTGCCGGTTCGCCCACGAGCACGGCCAGTTCATCCTCAACCACGACTGGGGCTCAGCGGCGCAGATACAGCGACTTTGTGAAACCTATCAGGACGCCTGCTTCTTCACCGGCCACGCCAACGGCACCTACGGTGAGGTGACCAGAGAGGTGGACAATCTGTTTATCTGCACCTGCCCGTTCCTGCGCTGGGGACAGACCGAGGAGTTCGTGCGAGTGTACGGCGCCGACCGTCTGCTTTTCGGGTCGGATTTGACGGACCTGCCGATAGCCTGGGGCCTCGGGCCGATCATGTACGCAAGGATACCGGAGGCCGACAAGCGCAAGATTCTCGGCGAGAACCTGCTTCGCCTGATGGACAAATACGGCGTGCGCCCGCATGGCTGGTAGCTGCACCAGGCCAGCCGTCTATTTCAGTGTTGAGAGTACCTTCTCGACTGCCATTGCCCTCAGGTCAGCGCCGTCGGCAGCCTGCCTCGCCTTTCGAATCTGCGCCGGATCCACCCGGTCCTTGTTGAGCCCCAGGTTGGTGATTATGGCTTCGCTCATACCGGGCGCGAGCTGCTCGTCCAGCATCGCGATCAGTTCGGCAAGCTCCCGGTAGTCGCCGGCGCTGAGCTTGTACCTGGCATCGGTCTGCACCGGCGGGTCAGGCAGAAGCCCCCAGTTGAGATACTCTGTCAGTCGTCCTGCCACGTCCGCGTCAGCTCCTGCTGCAATCATCTGATCCGCAAGCCGGCCCAGATTGGTGTAGTTGGGCAGCCTGCTCACCGCCGTCACCTGCGTTGGGGTGTCGGCGGCAAAGTCCTGCATGCTCATGTCAAACAGCACGGTATTGTCATCTACCCGGGTGCCGGTGGTGGCGACTATGCGCCCCGGCATGTGCACCGTCACGCTGATCTTAAGCGACGACATCATCCCAGCCATCAGTGCCGCCATGGCTTCGGCGTCTATCTCTTGTTCATCTGCAGTGTCTTCATCGCCACTTTCTTCTTCCTCGGGCGCGGTTTCCTCCCCGGCCGGCAACTCCATAGCGAACACATAGTGGGTGCTCAGCCGATGTGCCACCTTCTGCCGCATCATCTGCATTTTCGCTTGCTCTTCAGGGCCCAACTGCTCCTCCGGGCCTACCGTCGCAGTTCCGCTGACGATCCGCATTGTGTCGGTGTCCTCGATCTTTACATTCTCCATCCCTGCGAAATCTCCAGAACCCTCGATCTTCATGTCATCGGCCATCTCCAGCGGGGCCGCTATCTTCACGCCCACTTCCATCCCCAGATCCGGCTTGAGAGTGACATCCATATCAACCTTGAAACACCCCAGCGAGGTGGCTACCAGCAGCAGCAGCCCCATACTCAACAGCATCTTCGCCTGCTCGGACTTTCGCATGACCTCTCACCGCCTTAAGAAATGTATTTGGAGTTCTGCCCTATTTGCTCCGCAGATACAAGTATGCCACAGAGCCCGAGAACGCGCCGGCGAATAGAACGCCCACCAGCATGGTACTGGCCCCCAGGATTGCAAGGACGATGCCAGCAACCATCAACGTTATTCCCGTAGCCGACAGCGCCTTCAAGCCGATTTCGGTGGCACAGCCGGCCAACAGATCAGTGGGCAAGGCCAGTGCACGCCCACATTCTGAACATGTCCCCGCCCCAGCGTAGTTCTCGGTTCCGCACTCAGGACACACCTTCACCCCCGTACTACGTTGCCTGACCACCGCTTTCAGCCGCTCCAGGACCTTCTGCATCCCGGTGTCATTGCCCACCTCGGTCAGGTAGCGCTCTACGTATTCCATTGCCCGCTCGTACTCGTCACGCCGCCGGCAGATCGTCACCGCCCGGTCATAGGGCCATTTGAGCGCTGGCGCGTGTTGGATGGCGGCATCGCATTTCGCCAGGTCCTCGGCATCCATGGCGTCCATTGCACCGCGCTCCGCCACTCTCTCGACCAGCCGGTAGCCGAAACACAGTGCCCCCAGCATCAAGAACAGCACAAAACCGAGCGCCGTACCCCACGTCGTGACGATTCCCGCAACAAATCCCACCAGCACCCCGAAGTAAACGGTTGCCTCCACCCCGTCAATGGTCCGCTCCAGCAGCATCCCCAGCACTCGGTAGAACGGATAGGCGATCATCAGAAGGGCGACCATCAGAGCGGCCATGTTCCCAACAGCCCCCCCGGCGGTGGTTCCCGGATGCATTCACTCACTCCCCGACTCAGCTACTTGGGCTGCTTGCGTCTCATATATGCTGGCGCCACGTCCCTTTAGAATGGCTCGCAACTCCTCAGTATCCACACTTCTGATGTCGCAACTGTCGCGAATGCAAAGCGCCGCAGCTACTCCCGCAGCCTCACCGTTGCAGGCAGCGATCGGCATCACGCGGTGCGAGGAATGGGCGACATGATCGGAACTGATTGGCCGACCGGCAATCAGCAGGTTCTCAAACCCCAGCGGACACAGGCACCTGTAGGGAATGTCATAGGCATCGCCGGGCGGCACCGGCTTGATGACAGTGCCAGTGCCGGCGGGATTGTGAATGTCAATCGGATACGAGCCACGGGCAATGCCGTCAGGGAACTTGCGGGCGGTTAGTACATCCTCCTCACGCAGCACGTAGTCACCCATAATCCGCCGCGACTCCCTCACACCCGTTTGCGTGGCGATCTCCGAAACATAGGCGTTTTCGAAGCCGGGGGCCCTGTTGCACAGAAAGCGCGCCATCTCTTCGACCTGCTTGCGGGCGATCAGCTCCGCTTCCGTCATGGACACGGCATCAGTGGCATCGCGCTTGACGATGCGGGTGGTGTTGAAGTGGATTTCGCCCTTACGCGGGGTGTAGAAGAACAGGACATTCTCGCGCGGGTTATCAATCTCGCCGGCGGCCTTCGCGGCGTCATAGAGCTCGTTGATCCCCTCGCGGGATGGCATTGCCTCCTCATCAACCCCGACCATGCGGAAGCACAGTGTCATCGGCTGGCTGAAGCCGTCCTCCGGGCGGCCCTTTTCAAATTCCGCGCCCGCCCGCGCTGCCAGATCACCATCGCCCGAGGCGTCTATGAACAGTGACCCCTTCACCGCCCGCAGGCCCGATTTGCTGGCCACCACACCTATGCGCACGCTGCCTTCATCGGCCACAGCATCCGTCAGAAAAGCGTGCAACAGCAGCCTTACGCCCGCCCGCTGCACCATCGCATCACAGGCGAACCGCATGATGCGCGGGTCAAAGGCGCGCCGTGACTTGGAACGTTCGCTCCACCCGCCCTTGGCCTGCAGCTCCTCGATCAGCCGCTGGAAAAGCCCGGCGTTGACCTGCTCCTCGCCTGCGAAATACGACATGAACGGGTTCACCAGCCCTGCCGTGGCCATGCCACCGAGGAATCCGTACCGCTCCACCAGAAGCACCTCGGCGCCCTCTTCCGCTGCTGCCAGCGCTGCACACAACCCTCCCGGTCCGCCGCCGATGACCACCACATCAGCCTCAGCGGCCACCGACAATGTCTCATAAGCGTCCTTGTTCATAGTTCAAATGGTCTCCTTGCCAAATCATCCTGTAGCCTATTTCGCTGCAACAGCCATTATTCCTTCCATGCCGACAACTTGCCAGCAACGCGACTAAACCTTGAGCATATTCCACAGCAGCAAAGGTGAATTGTACACGACAGGGAATAGAGCTGTGTCACTTCTGATTGGAATTTGGCTGTGAACCGTTGAAGGAGGATCAGCAAATGAAAGTTGGGCTTAGTGGGATCATTACCCCGAAAGAATGGTCGTTCGCCGAAACCGTGCAGCAAGCCAAAGCAGCAGGCTACGAGGCGCTGGAGGCCACCATCACCGACGAAGGCGACCTGACGCTGGACACGCCGGCAGCAGAAGTGCAGAAACTCGCCGCCATCGCCGCCGATGAGGGCGTCGAGCTGGCTTCAGTATGTGCCATGGTAAGGGAGCAGCCCAAGGACATTATGACCAACGATGACGCGGTGCGGGCAGCCAGCATCGAAACGGTCAAGCGCTGCATTGAGGTGACCAGGGCGCTGGGTGTGGACACCATGCTTCTGACGATGGGCGCACTCACTGACGATCTGTACTACAACGAGGCCTACGCCAACTCTTTGCAGGCATTGCAGCGCCTGGCCCCGTACGCCGAGCAGATGCAAGTCAACATTGCCGTCGAGTATGTGTGGAATAAGTTCCTGCTCAGCCCGATGGAGTTCGCGCGCTTCTGCGATGAGGTCGGCAGCCGCCGTGTGGGCCTGTTTTTCGATACCGGCAACATGACCGTCTTCGGCTACCCGCAGCACTGGGTACGCATCTGCGGCCCACATTTGATGAAGGTGCATTTCAAGGACTTCAAGCGCCAGGGCTATGAGTGGACGCCGCTTCTGGAGGGCGATGTCAACTTCCCGGCGGTGATGGCCGAGCTGCGCAAGATCGGCTATGACGGCGCACTGCTGTCCGAGGTCTCACCCTCCATTGCCTCCCTGGAAGACACCGCCAAGGCAATAGGGAAGATAATGGAAATGTAGCGTGAATTACACAATTATGAGGGAGTGAAACACAATGGCACTCAAGGTTGGATTTGTAGGCACCGGCGGCATCGCTAGCCGCCATCTTCAAAACACTGCCAAGCGCGACGACGCTGAGATGGTGGGCTATGCGGACGTAGTGCTGGAGAGAGCGCAGGCGGCGGCCGACGAATACGGCGGCAACGCTTATGACAACTTCGTGGACCTCTATGACAACGAGGAGCCTGACGCGATTGTCATCTGCACTCCGCCGTTCGCGCACGGTGACATCGAGAGCGAAGCCGCACAGCGCGGCATCCATTTCTTCGTAGAAAAGCCTGTCGCCATAAGCATGGAGATGGCCAACGGCGTCCAGGAGGCAGTGGAGGCTGCCGGCATCGCCACACAGGTCGGCTACATGTTCCGTTTCTCCGAGGCCCTCATCAAGGTCCGCGAACTGCTTTCTGACCGGCCCATCGCCATGGTGCAGGCCCATTACTACATGCCCGGATTGCCCAGCCCGGCCTGGTGGCCGTACATGGCGAAGGGCGGCGGCCAGCTTGTCGAGCAGGCCACCCACATGCTCGATCTCGGCCGCTTCCTGGCCGGTGATGTTGCGACGGTCGCAGGCCAGACCGCCCGCGTTCGCAACTGGACCGATGTCCCGGACGGTTACCAGCCCGAGGGTCTCCTCGAGTACTCCGAGGACTTCGAGATTCCCGATGTCACCGGACTGGTGATGCAGTACGAATGTGGTGCCCTGGGCACGTTGAGTTGCTCCCTGGTGCCGCAGGCGACCTGGGACGTGGGCTTCAAGGTAGTTGCCGACGGCCTGCTGGTGACCATTGAGGGCCCGGACGCGAGCTGGGTCGGCGACGAAGAGGGCGAAATGAAGGCCGGGGAGAACTGGGCCGAGTACGTGCTCTACGAGCTCTACGATCAGGTAATCGCCGGCAGCACGCAGACCAGTGTCCCGTACATCGAGGGTGTAAAGAGCCTGGCGATTTCCCTGGCCGGCTACGAGTCGGTGAACCAGGGCGGCGCTCCGGTGAATACTGCCGACCTGCTCAGCTAAGCAACACTATCGCGGATGACTCATCAGCGCACAGTTCGGGCGTCTCAATAGTTATCGCGTGGGTCAGGCTTCCCGCAGGCCCTGAGCTTGCTGAAAGCCCTGAGCTAGTCGAAGGGCCGAAGGGCAGCCTGACGCCAGCCGCAAGCCCTACCGTTTCCGCAGCTCTTGGCACAACTCCAGGTAGTACAGGCCATTTTCGAGGGGCACGTTAGAGGGAATGTGGTTGCCCACGGCCATGAAGAAGCCTGGGTAATTGCGGCCTATGGCGTAACTGGCCTCGACTTCAGCTTTGATTTGGTCTTTGGTGCCGAAGGTGAGTGTTCGGCAGTCAACTGTGCCGCCGAAGACGGAGATGCGGTCGCCGTACTTTTCGCAGACCATCTCAAAATCCGTCATCGGCTCGAAGATCAGGCCATCCACGCCGCAGTCAACAAAGTCGTCCACGAATTCGGTGAAATCCCCATCTGAGCAGAACAGCAGCTTCTTGCCGGCGTCTTTGAGCGGGGCCCAGAGCTTCTTGTACTTCGGGAAGATGTACTTGCGATACCAGTCGGGGTGAAAAATCGCGCCCTCGCTCCAGACCATGTCATCGTGGCAAAGAAACACAGGCGCGGAGGTCTTCGCCTGCGCCCGGTATATCTGCAGGTTCAGTTCCAGGAAGCTT
>JALGTY010000017.1 GCA_029821145.1 Candidatus Zipacnadia bacterium | reverse complement strand
GCCTGAGGCCATCAGCAAATCGGGGCCGCCTGATGGTGCCTTCTCGTCAAAAAACAGCGTATAGAATCCCGAGACCCATCCCAGCTTGTAGGCCTCCGTCGGCATCGGCTGCCAGGTCGGATAGAAGCTGTCCACCTCAGAAAAGCCCATCGCGGTCCGGTAGCGAGCCGGTCGCAGGTCCGGCTTGAGGAACATTCGGGCGCAAAGTCCCATCAGCCCCCAGCGCGTCGGGTCCCTGCGGACATCAAAGAATTCCACGCGGTGCTTGGCATCCAGCAGGTCGTAGGTGAAAAGTATCACCGCGTCGAGGTCCTGCAGGGCACTGTAGGCGGCGGCTTCCACCATCCCTGCGGCGCGGTGCTGGTTCGGCCAGCATACGTTCCACTCCCGCACTACCGAGGCTCTCCCCCATACGCGGCTGACCAGCGTTCTGGGGATGAAGGTTTCCGTGCGGGTGTCGGCCAGCGGGTTGAGGTTCTCATGAAACGCCGGCAGATGCCATTCATTCCCCGACCGCCACGAGGGGTGATCGTAGTAGAAATTGGTGCCGATGAAATCGAGCTGGTCGGCCACGGTTCGCATATCGGCGACGTGGTTGAAATCCAGCACCGCCGTAATCGGCACCTTCACCCCGCGCCGCCGCAGGTATGTGCTCATCCGCCGCAGATACTCGGCATGTACGCTGTCAATGAACAGCCGACGGTCGGCGGCCCGTCCCCGCTGCAGGCGCTGGCTCTCGCCCGCCTTTGCCGCCGGGAACTTGCCCGGCATCCTCGCCTCCGGGAAAAGCCACACCGTGCCCTCCTCGAGGCTTTCGCCACTCAGCAACCCCTCATTACCCTCCATGTCAGTCCACGCCTCGGCCAAGGTCGCGGTGTCGCCGTACCGCTTCGCCAGCCACTGGTTGAATTGCCGGCGCAGTTGGCTCGCGTACGGTTCGACGAGGTCTCCCCACCGCTTGCGGGCGAAGTACAAGCCGTTTTCATCGCATATTTCGATCATCGCCACAGCCGGGTCCTGAGCGTAGGTCAGGCCGGTGTAGGGGTTGACATGCTCCACGAGCAAGCGCCGAGCATACTGCTGCTGCAATTCGATGAGGTCGTTGTCGAATACCGCATAGGGCTTGGCCGCCCGGCCCAGTGCGGCGGCGTTGGTGACACCCTCGGCCTCAGTGAAAGTACGAAAATCGAGCAGGTCCAGATACACATATATGCCGGCTTCCTTGAGCCGGTAAATCCAGTAGTCAACGCGGCTCAGTTTTTCGGGGTCAATTCGCTGCGGATCGCCCGCGCGCGCCAGAGGCAGCAGTCCACCGACCCCGTCAATATGATGTATGCGCACCAGGTTGAAGCCGGCCCGCGATATTGCAGCAACCGCTTTGTCAATGCGGTCCTCTGGCTGAAAGACCGAACCTTTGGCGACATTCACGCCCCAGAACTTGCCACGGCTGCCGTCCTGGAAATAGAAATGGCCGTCGGTGCCCGCGAACAGAAAGCCGCGCTCGCCGGCCTCTCTGTCGTGCAGGTACGAGAAATCTATCACACTGGCATCAACGAATTCGTGGCGGTTGTAGTCCAGTTCCGCGAGGTAGTTGACAAACATCGGCTCCAGTGCCGCCGCGCCTCCAGCCTGGCTCCAGGCTGCGGGCGTCAGGCCCATGAGAAGCGCTATCGCGGCAAGAACTGAGAGTGTCGGCTGAGGTATTTTCAATGCAACTGCCACCCCGGCGGTCCCATCGCCGCCACGCTGCTGAGCGAAAACGGCTGGTGCGAAGTCAGTGCCGATACCGTATCCATCCGGTAGCCGCGCTGCTGCAATTCCGGCAACAGCAGTGGCAGTACGTGGGGGGTCTCGTCATAGCCGTTGTGCAGGAGAATGATATTGCTCTGGCCTATCTTGCTGAGCATCAACCGACAGATGTCATCAGGTGGGCGTCCTTTGTAACTGCCGATGTTCTCGTTCCAGAAAACGGTTGTAAAGCCGGTGACCTGTGCGGCCTGCCGCACGCTGTGGTTATAATGCCCGCCCGGCGGCCGGAAAAGCGTTACGAACTTGCCACACGCCCGTCGGATGACCTGCCGCGTCATCACCAGCTCGCGTTCGACCTCAAGCTGGCTGAGGCGGGTCAAGTTGCGATGGCTGTAAGAATGGTTGCCCAGCTCATGGCCGCGCTGTGCAATCATCCGTACCAGCTCCGGATAAGTCTCCGCCTGCTTGCCTACCAGCGTGAACGTGGCCTTGGCACTGTAGCGGTCCAGCAGGTCCAGTATTACCGGCGTCAGCACCGGGTGCGGCCCATCATCGAAGGTCAATGCCACTCGTTTGCCGCTGCCGCTGAGGCGGTGTATCTCCTGCGGGCGGCTCTTCAGGAGGCCTAGCTGGTGGTACGCCAGCAGCAGATCGGCGCGCAGGCCGGGTAGCTGCGGATTGTAGGAGAATCCGTATTCATAAGCATCGAGCGCCTCCTGCATCCGTCCGGCCATCTGCAGAGCACGACCGCAAAGCTGGGACCGCAACAGCGGGTCGGCCCGCAGCAGCAGGCACTGCTGCAAAAACAAGTCCAGCTCAGCCCGTGCCGCCAGCTCCTGTGCCATCAGCGTCCTGCTGCCATTGACTACAGTGATCAGCAGCGACGCCTGAGCGACAACGCCCCCGTCCGGACCGTATGCCTCACAGCGGAGCTCTTTGAGGCCCTCATCGCACAGGCGCGTGTCAATATATACCCGGTACGGTTTGGTGTTGCTCACGCCTACGAACCTGTTGTCCAGGAGCAGGGCGATGTAATCTATCTGCAGGTCCGCAGGCGCGGCCACGCTTACCTCTATCGCGCCACTGACCCTCGCGCCGGCTGTCGGCCATTGTATCTGCAGTCCGTGCTGATCCTCTGTGCCCAATTCGACCGGCGCGGGTTGTATGTACTGCGCCACCCGCGTGGTTGGTTGCACTCCCAACTGCGCCAGGGCGGCCAGCCGCACATTCTCATCCAAGCCGTGATCCGCATAGTACACCGTGGCCGGCGCAAGAATCGGCGACTGAGCTGTCAGTCCCGGATAAGCCGTCACCGTCTCGCCCAGCCGCTGCGTCAGGGCCTTTATTGCCGGGGCCGGGCGGTCCTGTGCGATGCAAGTGGCGGCCAGGACCTGGCAGGCCAGCTCGCAGTCGCCATCAGCCGCCAACGCGCTCTGGCTTTCCATCTCGGCGGCGCGATAAAACCCGGCCGTGCACGCAAACTGTGCAACACAGGCCCGTATCTGTGGCCGGTACGGCGTGTCGTAGGCCAGGGCCTGCCGGTACGAGGCCATGGCGTCCTGGATACGCCTCTGGCAGTACCGCGCTGCTCCCCGGCCCAACAACGCCGACACGCAGTTGGGGTCCAGCGCCAGAGCTTCGTCAAAAGCCTCCTGCGCGGCTTCCGCATCGCCGTTGAACAGCAACGCCGCACCGCGACCTGCTCTGGCCACCGCGCACAGGGCGTCCTCTTCCCCGGCCTTGCGGAAAACGATTTCGGCATCGGCGTACTTGCCGGCGGTGATGAGCCGTCCGCCCTCAATCAGCGCCGACGCGCCACTAGCCGGGGACGCCGGCAGCACCCACAGTGCGCCCAGCAAACAGGCCGCCATCCAGAGCGGCCACTTGCCAAACAAGTGTTTCTCGAGGGGGCTAAACATGCGCAGTCACGGCAGCTTCACCTGCCATATACCATCCTCGCGGGCATAGACGAGCTTGTCGGGGCCTGATGCGACTGGCACCAGTTGCCAGTTGAAGTTGAAACTCGTCTTGTACGCCATTGGCGCCTCGTGGATTTCTCCATAGTTACCTGTCCAGTAATGGAAACTCTGCTTGCGCGCGTTGTACCAGGCAATAAGGTCAATCAAGACGGCTGCACGTCCGTCCCGGTAAGCCCAAAGTTCAATGCAATAGAGCTGTTCCTTGACAGACCTCTGTCGGGTCACCTTCTTCACAGCTATGCGACCGTGGATCGAATCGCCCAGAAACGCGACATCCACAATCTGGGCGCGTTCGGGTTCGAGCGCAGGCAAGAGCTGCAAGATCGGCTCTTTGGCCGAGACGAACAGCGTGGACGCCGCCGGCTCGTGGCCTTTGACCCCGCGTTCAACCTCCATCAGCAGCATTCTCTCAAGGTATGCTTCGTGAGACGGCCAGTCAGATCGTTGGGCCCCCTTCAAAGCAATCAGAAACTGCTCGCCAGTGTCCTCTATAGTGCGCAGTGGGTTGCCGTAGAGCCCCCAATCTGCAGGCAGCACAGCCCGTGCATGCACATATCCGTTGGCGTCAACTAGAGAGAGCGGGCCCTCATAGTACCGATATTCGCTCGGACACCCATAGCATTGCCCGGAATCGACAAGAAGAATGCTCTCTCTGTTCGGTATGGTCTGGACTGGCACTTCCTCGGGCGCCTGTCCGGGGACCAAACGGTAAGCGTGCTTGATGATTGGTCGGTGCCAATCCAAGAACAGAGCATACAGGGAATCTCCTCCGGCAACCACACAATACCGCCTTAGATCGCCCTCCTCTCGGAATACGTCGGATGTACGAAATGCCCCCAATGGTCTCCTTTGTCGTCTTGACACCTCAAAGAATTGGAGCCAGTAGCCGTCATTCCATTGGCAGATGATCCTGGGGCGCGGCTGTCGAGCCCATGCCTTTAGATGCGTCCAGAGCGGCGATTGCTTGCCCTTTTCTTCCAGGCATTGTAGTAGCAGCGGGTTGTTGGGTACACTGCCGGCGATACAGAGTCCGGGCCATACCTGGTCTTCAGGCCAGCTAAAGTCTGTCAGCTTCTCTCGTTCCCCGTAGCCTTGAACTCGCTCGACAACCGCCTGTCGCCACTGTGTCAGCAGCGGCGTGTCTGGCTCCACTTCTGCCGCAGAACATTTTGGGCCACCGAACAGGCAACAGCAAATTCCCACAGCGGAGAAAACCGCTATAACGTACTGTTGATTTATCCTGATATGTGACATGATCGCCTCTATTGTACCAGATGCACGTCACCGGCGTCAGCAACTATCCGCCCATCCGGGCCTGCGATCACTAGACGGCCCATCTCGTCAATGCGCTCCGCCACTCCGGTGATAGTCTCCTGCCCCTTTACCAGCCTCACTTGGCTGCCGACAACCGTATCTATCTGACGATAATCCGACAGCAGTGCTTGCCAGCCCTCGTCGGCTACGGCTTGGTAGAGGTCGCCGAGCTTGCCCAGTATGGCGGCCAGCAGTTTTTCGCGTCTGATTTCAACGCCTGTCGCCTGATGGACTGTGCCGCCCGGCTGGTTCAGGCCATCGGACAGGCTATCCGCCGCGCCCAGCACGTTGATGCCGATGCCGATTACCGCATATCCTGCGGTACTATTCGCCGCCAGGAGTATGCCGCCGATCTTGCGCCCGCTGATTACAATATCGTTCGGCCACTTAGCTCCGAATTCGTCACGTGTCAGCTCACTAAGCGCCTCGACGACCGCCACTGCCGCCACCAGCGAGAGCATCCCGTAGTCGCGTGCAGGCAAGCTCGGCCTCAGCAGCACCGAAAAGAGCAGGTCCTGCCCGGGCCGGTCGAGCCACTGCCTGCCCTGCCGTCCGCGACCGGCGGCCTGATGCCCGCAGACCAGCACTGCGCCTTCCGGGATCCCGGCTCGCGCCATTCGCACGAGGTCCTCATTGCTCGAGCCGGTTTCCGCGACGTACTCGACCGACCAGGTCATCCTCCGACCGGCAAGCGCGGCCCTCACAGCCCCCACATCAAAGTCCATCGGCTCAGTCTTCTCCCTGCGTCAGCGCTTGCTCCACGACCTGGCATATCGCATGACCGATCGCCAGGTGCGCCTCCTGGATCTGCGGGGTATCGTAGCTGGGCACGGTTATGCAGTGGTCGGCGAGGTTATTGAGCTTGCCGCCATCGCCGCCGGACAGGCCGATCGTCTTGACCTTCAGTTCCTCGGCCTTCTGCACCGCGCGGAGGCAGTTTTCCGAATTGCCGCTCGTCGAGAGCGCCACCAGCACGTCATTTTGCTTCAGCAGCCCCTCGACCTGCCGGGCAAAGACCTCCTCGAATCCGTAGTCATTGCCCACTGCGGTCAATATGGAGGTGTCTGTGGTCAGCGCGATGGCCTGGTATGCGGGGCGCTCCAAGAGGAATCTGCCCACCAGTTCGGCGGCGAAGTGCTGGGCCTGGGCTGCGCTGCCACCGTTGCCGCAGAAGGCAATCATGCCACCGCAGCGCAATGACGCCGTAATGACCCGCACTGCCGCTGCTATCTCGTTGGGCAGCTTCTCGGAGCATTTTGCCAGCACCTGGCTGCCATGCTCCAGGATGTCCTTAATCTGCTCCTGCATATATTTGCCTCCAGCGTGGTACTTAGTTGACCTGGTTCGCGCTATGTCGCCGCCACTGGACACCGCATGAATTAACGGCATTCGCGGGCTGGAAGCTGAGAATGCTCGCGCATTCTCACCCGAGCTTCGCAGACGGCGCAAAGCTCGGGCCGCGCTACGCGTCTTTAGAAGGTATAGTGTAGGGCGACTACCCTAAGCAGATACACGAAAAGGCCACGCGACAGTTGACTATAAAGAACAGCGAGTAATACTACCCGCGCTTATGCGCCCTAGCACTATTTGACATGCGGTAACTGGGCCCGCCTCTAGTACTCAGGATGGCCGGTCATGTCCGCGAAAATCTGCGATACCCAGTAGTCGCCCTTGTCGTTGACCGCGATGCCTATGCCCAGATGCGTCAGCTCCGGCAGCAGAATGGTCCTGCGATGACCGTGACTTCCCAATAGGTCCTTGTAGCTGGCACGTATCTTTGCCAGGCTAAGCGTATAGCCCTGCCCCCTGCGCCAGCGTCGCGAAAGATTCTCCCCCAGCACCCTCGGGCGAAACGGGAACACCAGCCGGAACCGATCCACAATAGTACGCCGTGATGGGGTCGGCGAGTCGTGGGAAAAATAATCTTTGTCGCGCATCTCCAGTGCGTGCCGGCGCCCCACGACTGCCATTTGCGGATGAGTGTACAAGAGCCTCCTGCCCCCTTGTCGCCGCGTCCTATTCACCAGTAGACTCATATAGCCCTCGGCTTCGGCCAGAAGCTGGCGCACCTCGGAGTTGAACCCACTGCCGGGGTCGTACCGTTCGAGAGATATTCGCTGCACGCGCATGTACTGCTGCAGCGCTGCCGTTTCCATCCCGCATATCTGATATGCCGTCGCCAGGCGGGCGGGCGGCACGTACCATTCCGGGGCCATGTCCGCCGCCTGCTGCAGCTTCTCTATCGCCGCTTTGCCACGCTGTGCCGAGATGTCCTGCTCGGCACTCCGCACCAGTTGAATAGCGCCCTGGCTCACATCTGCCGCAGGTCCCACCACCGGCAGCACAACTGCCGCCAACCCGACCAATAAGCCGATAGACTGGAACCTGCGCGTCATCTAAGCGGCCCTTTCTCCTGCCAGGATCGCCGCACCCAGTGCGCCAACAAGTTGCGGCTCCGGGGGCACCACTATTCTCATGTCCAGCGCCCTCTCCATCGCCCGGTGTACGCCCGCGTTGAGTGCCACACCTCCGCACAGCACTACTTCCGGGCGCACCTGCAGGCGGTTGGTCATCTGCAGCGTCCGCTGTGCTATGGTCTCACAAAGCCCGGCTGCGATCTCGGCCACATCCCGGCTCTCCGCCAGCAGGCTGATTACTTCCGACTCAGCAAACACCGTACAGGTGCTGCTGAGCGTCGCGGTGGTTTCTGCACCGGCGGCTAATGCGGCGAGTTCCTCCAGTTCAACATCCAGCGCCGCAGCCATCACTTCCAGGAACCGGCCCGTGCCTGCTGCGCAACGGTCGTTCATCTCAAAGTCCAGCGGCCAGCCGGCCTCGTCAAGGCAGATTGCCTTCGCGTCCTGACCTCCGAGGTCAATTACGGTGCGTGCATCAGGCATCAAATGCCAGGCACCGCGAGCATGGCATGATATTTCAGTAATACGCCAGTCCACTCCCTGCACCGCGCCTCGCCCATAGCCAGTGCCGACTGAGGCCTGTACCGCATCTGCCTCCAAGCCGGCCTCCTCCAGCGCGCCGACCAGCACCGCACCACCGGCCTGTTCCGGAGAGGCACCGGTCGGCATCAGACAGCGGCCCAGTGGCCGGCCCTGCGTCTGTCGAAGCGGCCGGTCCATGTCGAAGTCCAGCACCACGGCCTTTGCCGTCAGCGCTCCTACATCAATGCCTGCGGTAATCAAGCGTGCCAAATACTCCTTTTCCCATGCGTCACATTAGCATAATACCCCAAACCGAACATTTTTGGCTAACAAAAAGGATTTAGAAACCAGTATGGGGAATAGTAGGATGCTAGTCGATCGCATATCACAGTCCTGTAGCTGAGACGCAACTCCAATTGGCTCCGGATGACATGTAGCTCTTTCTACTATGTCTGCAAACCTGGGGCCAGGTTCTGTCACAGCTACGAGTGACTGAAACAACGGAGGAACATGTCATGCCGATTGTCGACTCTAACACTGGAGACGTGAGACAGGACTACACGCTGGAAGAACTGGCTGATCTGGCCGATGAGATGCGCGTATGGAATACTATATCGCTGATTGCAGCGGGCTCAGGGCACCTTGGCGGCACCCTGTCAATAATGGATATTGCGGCTGCCTTGTACCTCAAACATATCAGCCATGACCCGCAGAATCCGGAGTGGGAGGACCGCGACCGGGTAGTATGGTCCGTAGGCCACAAGGCCCCCGCGCTGTACGTCGCTCTGGGCATGGCAGGCTACTTCGACGAGTGCGATATCACCTTCCACGGTGAGGTCATCGAGGGCCTCAAGGACGTCAAGGGCATTGAGCAAACCGTCCTGCTGCGTAAGCTCGGATCCGGCTTTGAGGGGCATCCCAACCGCTTCAAGCTGCCCGGCCTGGAGCTGTCTTCCGGCTCTCTCGGCCAGGGCTTCGGTGTTGCCTGTGGTTCGGCTCTGAACGCCAAATCCGCCGGCAAGGACTACAAGGTCTATACCATCCTGGGTGATGGCGAACACGACGAGGGCTCGATCTGGGAGGCCGCCATGTTCGCCGCTCATCACCAACTCGACAATCTGGTCGCTATCGTTGACCTGAACGGGCTTCAGATTGACGGCCGCACCGAGGATGTCATGGATACAAGCGTGCTCGCTGAAAAGTACGCCGCATTCGGCTGGGAAGTCATCAAGTGCGACGGCCACGACATGGCCGATATTCTCAACGCTTTGCACAAAGCCGATGCGGTTGAGGGCAAGCCGGCTGTGATCATCGCCACGACCATCAAAGGCAAAGGCGCCCCTTACGCGGAGAACGTCGTCGGCTATCACGGGTCTCCTCCAAAAGGTGGACGCACTGGGGACGAGTCACTGGAGCAACTTATCGAGAACCTCGATCTGACCGACCTGTTCCCGACCGAGCGCGTGGATGAGATTCTCAGCATTGCCGAGCGCTACCAGGCCGAGGTTGATGAGCGCGTGGATGCAATGGTGCCCAAGTTCTCGCGTGACTACTGGTGGAACAGTGGCGACAACATGCAGGCTGAGATGGATGCCACCCGCAACGGCTTTGGCTACGCTGTCGCTGCGCTGGGCGCTGATGAAAAGGTATGCGCTCTCGGTGCGGACATTACCTCCTCCATTCGCATGGACTATTTCTACAAGCCAGACGGCAAGAACGAGGACCCGGAGCGCAAGCGCCGGTTTTTCACTTGCGGCATCGCGGAGGCCAACATGGCGCTGGTCGCCAGCGGCCTGGCCAAGGAAGGCCGCATCCCCTTCATCGGCTCCTACGGTGTCTTCTCCACCGGTCGCAACTGGGAACAGCTCCGCACCACCGTTGCGTATAACGACTATCCGGTGAAAATAGCCGACGCGCACGGCGGCGTCTCGGTCGGTCCCGATGGCGGCACCCACCAGTCGCTTGAGGAAATATCGCTGATCACAATTCTGCCCAACTTCATCATGAGCGTGCCGGCCGATGCGGAGCAGACCGACAAGGCTACCCGGGCTATGGCTGAGCGCCCGGAGCCGGCTGTCGTCCGCTACGCTCGCGAGGCCACGCCGGTGGTCACAACCCCCGATACTCCCTACGAGTTCGGCGTTGCCAACGTCATCCGCTTCCGCACAGAGGCCCCCCAGTTCATTGATGCTTTCGAGCACAAACTGGCTCCGGATTACACCTCGGAGGGCGAGGACATCGCCATCATCGCCTGCGGACCGATGGTTCCGGAGGCCATGCGCGCCGCCTACATCCTCAAGATGGAGCACGGCATCGAGGCCAGGGTGCTGGACGTGCACACCGTCAAGCCGCTGGATGAGGCAAGTATCGCCAGGGCGGCCGCAGAGACCAAAGCAATCGTCACCGCTGAAGAGCACCAGGTCGGCGGCTTTGGCAACCTCGTCGCCGGCGCGATCGCCCGCGCGGATATTGGCAAGCCCGTCAAGATGGCGATGGTCGGTGTGCAGGATAAGTTCGGCGATTCCGGTCAGCCGTGGGAGCTGGTCAAGTCATTCGGTCTGACCGCGGAACACATCGCTACAAAGTGCTTGGAGCTACTTGGGTAGAATACCTGCCGCTGGGCAGGACAAGGTGAATGCCGATGGACCAACAACGGCCTGAAGCTGAGAGACTGTGCCCGCGGTGCGGGAAGGCGGTGAGCCGCGACGCTATAGTCTGCCCGCACTGTGTGGCAGTCCTACCCAAACCGGACCGGGAGGCCGCTGCCGAAGAGACGCCTCTTGACGTGCCGGAGCTCGAGGACTCTCAGCCCGCCGAGCCGTCCGTGCCGCTTCCACCGGTCCCAGCCGACCAGCCGGAATATCAGCCAACCGGACCGACACTTCCGATACCTGCCTCGCAACAAGAGCCTGCCCCAAAGACGCCGCCCGGCTACCAGACACCCGCACCTCCACCTCCACTTTCTCCACCACCAGCCCCTGCTGCGGCGTATCAGCCCCCGTACCAACCCGTCGCGCCTCCGCAGCAGTTCAACAACGCTCCCTTTTGGCCGCGCGTGGCCGCCCTCATCATTGACGGCTTTGTCCTGGCAATTCCGTCCGGGCTGCTTATGGCCGCAACCCTGGTGTTATTTGGCGTTGAGCTGGACCTCGAATCAGATGAGTTTGCCCTCGCCATGCAACTGGCGCAGTTGCCGGTGAGCATCGTTCAGATCGCTTACTTCACGCTGATGAACGGAGCGTATGGGGCCACGCTGGGGAAGATGGCTCTGGGGATGCGCATAGTGCGCGCCGATGGCACACCGATCGGCTACGGAGTGGCGCTGGGCCGCATCGTTATCAAACTCGTGATGCAGAATTGCACCTGCAACCTGTTCTTCTTGTCGGTAGCGATCAACAACGAGTATCGCGGCTGGCACGATCAAATCGTCGGCACCCGCGTCATATACGTCAGATAAGCCAACTGCCGCTCCCCAGTCAGCCCTGTTCGCGAGGTAGGTTGCGGTAGCTGGGCGGCAGTTCGTCGGTATTCTCTGCCTTCTTCACCTCGCCGCCCAGAGCCTGGAATTCTTTCAGGAGTTGGCCGCCCCGGCCTGAGGTCCAGAAGTCGGGCCGCCTGAATCCGCCGGAATAGGTATCAATATCAAGCAGCACCGTTGCAAACCCCGTGCGCCCCACCTCGGGCAATAACAGACCGCGCAAGTACGTCGTCGGCCACGGAATCTTGGTATCCACAGCCATCAGCCGGTCGCCCAGCTCCTGCTTGTAGTGCTCGTAGGTGGCCGGGTTCCAGGTCAATAGCAGTGTATCGGCCCGCCGCTGGACTTTGGCCGGGCCGTAGTAGAAGGTCTCGCTTCCCAAGCCGCGGAGGGGAGCGTCCTCGTGGCGGTAAGTGATCTCCACCGGCACCTGTTTTCCCGAGGGCATCTTGATCCCTGCAATATGAATGGTCGTCTGCCCCTGGTCATAACTGCGGCTCACAATCCGACCACCATAATCCCTGAAGGGGCCCTCGACGGCGACCACCCGCCGTGCCGGTACACTCAGGTACAGGTCCAGTGTCGGCGGATTGTCGCTCTTCTGAGCCGTCACTTCGTAGATGCGCTTGCCCGTTGACCCGTATGTCTGCACATCAAGCCGGTTTTTTCCAACGCGTATGTTTCCCGCCCCGAATACCCGCCAGTCGGCCGCGATCCGCAGTGACAGGCTGACGCGGTTGTTGACGGCGTCAACCTGCGGGCCCAGCAGTGCATGCACCACGGCGTGAGCATTGATGCCGCCCTCCCAGGGGCGACAGCGGTGCTGCCCCCAGATGTCCTCGGCTGGCAGGTCTTGGGGCGTATTCATCTCCGCATAGCCGCCTGAGGCCTCGGCAATATCAAGCACTCGCTGCACCCATTGATTGGCCAGCGGGTGTCCTATCTCCGCCAGATTATATAACACAAAGCCGGGTACCATCGTCGTGTAGTAGCCGAAATCCGGCGTCGCCCGGACGCCGCCGCTCTCTTTCCACAAGTACTTCAGCGAGCTGTTCACATTCGACCGCTGCTGTGCATCCACTTGCGCATACCCAATCCACATCGGCCGCATATTGATAGTCGCAAAGGGGTAACGGTGCCGCTCCTGGGTGAAGTCGGACATCGCCGGCGCATAGTAGCCCCGGTCGCGCATCCAGTAATACTTTTCTGTCGCCTTGCGGATGCGGCGCGCGATCGCTTGAAATTCGTTCACCTCATCTTCGCGCTCCAGGTCACGAGCCATCTGTGCCATCGCCTCAGCGGCGGCGACGAATTCAAAGGCCGAATCAGCCGACTGGCACTCAAGCTGCACATAGTCGTGCACGTCTTCGCCCTGTCTGAAACCTTCGTAGCCCGGGAACCTGTATGTTTCATCACCGTGGAACGGGAGTGTGCCGCGCTCGCTAATCTGCTGGCCGAAGATGCAGCGTTTCAGGTAATTCCAGTGCTTGTCAATCAGTTCCGCGTCGGCTGTGTGCATGTAGTACCAGTAGTGCTGCAGGACTATGTAGCTGGGCACTTCTGCTCTTTCGACCGGATATTGCGACCAATCGGGATCTTCGATGTCGCGCGGCTCTCCCAGGTCAAGCGGCAGATTCAGCCGTATCTCGCCAGCCTTGGCGTTGCCCATATACTGGTATCGCAGGTACTTCTTGACTTCATCGTAGTAGCCGGCCTGCAGGAAGAAGCGCACCGGTCCGACGCTGTCTCTTATCCACGTGTACGTGTACTTGTGCATCGGCGCGAAGCCGCCGGTGGCAGCCTGCTGCACCTTGATAATGTGCTTCTGTATTTCAATGAAGTCGTTCAGCCGCTTGCTCGGCGAACCAACGATCAGCCCCTGCTTGTGCCAGGCGCTGTTGTGCTCGTAGGCGTCCACCAGGCTTTCGAGGCCCCGGTCCTCGATGGCCGAAGCCAACTTCTCAGCACGCTTTTCCTCGTCGTTCTTCTCCAGCACCAGGTAGAAAAGCTTGCCGCCGCTTCTGCCCTTCTCGACAGTACCGACAGGACATACCAGGTGTGCCAGGCCGTCCACGCTCGACAGCAGTTGCGATTCCTTGATGCCCTCGGGCACATCGGGCTCGTAGCCTGCGGCTTTGGCGCGAGCCCTGCCGACCACACTGAGCGTCAGACGCGAGCCGGCCCGTGTGCTCATCAGGTGACTCCTGCCGGCTTCGTCAACCGGGTTGTTTATCGCCATAATTAGTTCAACATTCTGCAGCGGCCCCTGCCCCAGGCTCTCGGCGATGAGCAGCCTGTACCAGATGTTCTGCTTCGGTGCGACCCAGTCATATACGTGCAGCGCCATGCGGTCATTGCGCTGAACCGTGTGCACCACACCGGCCTGCCGCACCCACTCGACCATCTGATTCGACAGCTTCTCGTCTTCACCGGCCACCCTTACCGCCGGGATAATCGCGCCGTAGAACCCGCCTGCCTTCTGGTAGCCGGGCCCCATCGTATTGCTCAAGGTGCCGAGCGGGACCAGCAGACCGTTGATGCCGAAGATCTCCCCATTGCCCAGCGGATACGCCGCCAGATCGTCATACGAAGGCAGCTCTGGTGCCTCCAGGTCTATGACCGTCCGCCAGCCGTCCGCCACATCGGTAATCCAGGTGTATTCGCTCCTCAACTGGCTAAGAGTGTAGAAATCGATCTCGCGGTTGTAGCGCACCATGACGCGCTGCCCGCAGCCGCTGAGGCCTGCCAGAAGCGCCAATAACAAGAGGGCTGATATGCGCTTTGTCATGCTTTTCACCATGCCGTTATGGGTGAGAAATGCGCGTCTAATTACTCACCTTGTGGCCTGCAAAGGAAATGCACATGCAAGGACGCCTGTGTTTCAGGTTTCTCAGAGTGGCGCGCCCCTTCTTGCTAGTCTTCCTGGACGACAGGCTTCCTAGCCTGTCGAGGTCTCTCCGCACAGCAACGGCATGGACAGGCAGGGATGCCTGTCCTCCAGGATAAACTTTTTGGGACGAGCGCCACCTGCTGCCTTGCCTGTGCGCTCTTCTAACTCCCCAAGCCGAGCAGTTACATGCGCGTAATAATAAGCGCTGAACGTCCATGCTTAAGTTTCCGCGGATTCCGGAATTCGTTCTATCCTGCGCCGGCAGAGGTGACGCTCTTGCCGCGATCAATAATGATTATCGCGTTGGAAACCGACCGCGGCACTCCATCACTGGGCTGGTTCATGTGTCTGCCGGCAATGACCAGGGTGCTCGATCCGCCGCCGTCCAGGTTCATGGCATCCACCACCCCCAACTTGCTCATCACCTTGGCCAGCTCGCCCAGCGTCATGCCCTTGTTGACATTATCAACCACGAGCAGAATCAGCCTGCCGTCCTTGTCAATCCCTGCCGCCGTCCGCGGCCTGGTACCGGCCCTCACATCCGCACGGAAGCGCTCGTCATAGTACGACAGGGCGATCTTTCCGTTGGTGAGCAGTCGCGGCCCGCCGCCTACCGCGTGCCACAGCTCAGGCCAGGTCGGCTTAGTGTCCAATAGCAGGCTAACCGACTGCCCCACCTCTACCCGCAACAAGGCTTCAGCACGCCGGTCCAAACCTGAAAGCACAAAACCATCCTGCGGGATCGGCGCCACCTCACCGTGGCTCAGGACTGACTGCGCGACCCCGCCGCTGACCACCACTCGTGTCTTGCGCGGGTTGCCCAAGAGACAATCACCCCACCGCGAAGTATAGAGCACCACGCCGTGATCGCCGGTGTGTGCCCGGTTCATTCCCTCCAGCGGCAGCCTCCCAAGCTCCTCAAATTCTACCCAGCCGTCAAAGCTGACGTTGCGCACCTGCACCTTACCGTCTTTAGTCAACCCGAGTACCGCGCGCTGGTAGAGCGGGTTGGATATCCATTCTCCGTCAATCACCACCATACCCAGCGGCTGCCCACGTGGCGCAAAGAAGCCGCCATTTACAGCCGCGTATGCTGCGTCGCGTAAGGCGATGCTCTTGACGGTCCGCCGGTGATGGATTGTCGTCGCCGCTAGTGCCGGACGGATTACTATATCCGGATCAGTCGGGTCCACGGTCAGTAGCCATGCCTGGACCGGGCCGCGGACAGTGTCGAAGTTGCACGAGCGCCATTCGACGCCGTCAATCTTCTCCGGCAGTGGCTGCGGCTGTGGCATTTCTAACACCCTCGGCTCGGCAATCGGCTCCGGGCGGAAGAAGTCTATGACGATCCGTGCCGGCTCCGGAAGCGTGAAGACCACCGGCGCCTCGCCGCTGCTGTGGTTGATGGTGATCTGCGACCAGCCCTTGTCGCGGTTCTCCGTTACCGTAGGCACGAGGGCTTCCTTGAACTGCAATTGCCTGAGCAGATCATTGCGGCCCTGTGGGTCAGGCAGTACCGGTATCAGCAGCCCCAGCGCGTGCGAGGCCGATTCCCATTCGAATGGCACGGGCGCGGACAGATCCAGCACCACCCGCACCTTGTCGCCGTGGGAGCCCTGGCGAATGTTCAGCAGATGCGCCCGCGGCAGCTCCAGCTCAAAACTCCCCTCTTCCAGCTTACGAACCCGTGCCCCCAGCGGCTCCAGCAGCGCCCTGGCCGGGCAGTAGAATTGCTCTCCTATCAGTGCCGCAGGCGCATCCAGAGCCACCTGTTCCCCGTCGCAGGAGCACACCTTCGCCCCTTCGCGGAACACCCATTCATGCCCGTACGCCTTGAGGGTCACTGCCTTGTCGCCCACCTGGCGCGTGTAGCCGAGATGTGCCTCAGCGAAGCTGTCGGCGATCAGCAGCCACCCGTCGCGAACGATCGCCGTACCATCGGGTACGGCGATCGCACCGGCCAGCAGCTCCACTTCCAGCGCGGCACCGTCTGCGAACACCAGGCCGCAGTTGAGCGTCATTGCCAGCACCGCGATCCACCTGTACACTTTTCGACCCATAGTCTGTATCCTGTCCCGATGTAAGCTGCGAAGAATTCGCGACTATACCGTAGCAGATCATAACTCGAGCTGGAAAGCCCGAGCTACGCGGCAGGGCCCACATGGTGAATCCGCATCATGTTCGTCGTTCCGGGCCGTCCCATCGGCGTGCCGGCGGTTATCACCACAGTGTCTCCCGTGTTGACCAGGCCCAGGCGTTGTACCTCGGCGACACAGCGGGGAATCACGTCGTCGGTGGCTGCCGCATGCTCGGTTAGTACCGGCGTGACGCCCCAGTACAGGCTGCACTGTCTCGCGGTTGCCTTCAGCGGCGTGACCGCGATAATGGGTATCATTGGTCGGGACTTGGAGGCCATCCGCGCGGTCGAACCTGATTCGGTGAACGCGAGGATGGCGGTGGCGTGTACTTCCTCGGCGGTGCGCGCGGCGGCCCGGCTCACAGCGTCAGCTATCCCCAGAGTCTCGTCCGGAGATGTAAGCTTCATGCGCAGATGCGGCCGGGTGCTGAACTGCTCCTGCTCGGCCGATACACAGATCCGCCGCATCATCTCGACCGTCTTCACCGGGTACTTGCCAATGGCGGTCTCGCCCGAGAGCATCACCGCATCGGTGCCATCGAATATCGCATTGGCGACATCGGAGGCCTCGGCCCGGGTCGGACGCGGGTTCTCGCGCATCGAATCAAGCATCTGCGTTGCAGTAATCACTGGCACACGCATTTCGGCGCATAGCCGGATGATGCGCTTCTGCCATACCGGCACCTCTTCAGGGGGCAGCTCCACTCCCAGGTCTCCGCGCGCAACCATCACCACATCTGTGGCGGCCACGATCTCGTCGAGGTGACTGAGCGCCTCGGGCTTTTCGAGTTTGGCGATCAGTGGCATGTTCCGGCCACGCCTTTCGCACGCCTCCCGCAGTGCCACTATGTCACTCGGCTTCCGCACAAAGGACAGCGCCACGTAGTCAACTTCCTGCTCGAGGGCAAGCTCCAGGTCCCGTTTGTCCTTGGCAGTCAGCGACGGGGCGCTCACCTCCGTGTCAGGCAAGTTTATCCCTTTGTGCTCTCCTAACGGACCGCCGACGACTACCGTGGCAGTAACCGTGCCGCCTGAGGCCGATTCGACCTGCAACTGCAATAGGCCGTCGTCGAGGAGGATCACGTCGCCGGGCTTCACGTCATCGGCCAGCGTCTGGTAGTTGGTGAAGATGCGCTGCTCGTCGCCGGCCTCGTCTGTGTCGCTGCGTATTTGCAGGCTTTGTCCGGCTTCAAGTTCAACCGGCTTGCCGTCCCTGAGACGTCCGGTGCGGATTTTCGGCCCCTGCAGATCGGCAATTGCAGCCACATGGTGGTTGGCTTCCTCGGAGACCTCCCGCAGCATCTGCAGCATCTGCGCATGAGTTTCGTGGTCGCCGTGGGAGAAGTTCAGACGCGCCACATCCATGCCCGCCGCCAGCATCTGTCTGAGCACGTCCCGGTCGGCAGTCGCCGGGCCCAGCGTACACACTATCTTTGTGGGATTGCTTTTCACGGTGAGTCCTGGCATCCTGAGCCTCTTTCTCGGTAACTACTGACCTTGTTGCTTGGCATTCTATTGCATTCTCTCCGTCCGTTGCCATTGACTCTCGTAGGGGCGTGATTCATCACGCCCTGCACGCGCCTGCTGATCGGGCGCAATGAATTGCGCCCCTACACGGGTACCCGCCAGCAGCACTGCACAGGCGCGTTTACAGTCCGGGAGCCCTGTGCTATAATTTCTCAGGGTAAATCGTACTAAAGCCATGACACGCTGTCAACTGTGCCTTTGCCCGTCACGACCACGGCGGCGTGCAAGAGGAGGCAAGCCAGGCCATGACCGAACAGCAAACCGACCTGAAGGAGTTCTGGGGCCAGGTTATTGAGAAAGTCAAGGAAGGCGACATCAACCTCAGCTTGTGGGAGGCTCTCGAAGCTGGGATACCCCTTATCATTGAAGACGATAAGCTTGTGATTGGTTTCACGCCAGCCAACATGAAACACTCGGGGTATCTGAGCAACCCCGGCAACGCGGCCACCATCCGCCGCGCAGTCGAAGCTGTAGCCGGCAAACGCCTGCAAATCGAACTCATCGAGGGCGACACCATCGCATCATGGGAGGGAGTTAAGGAGCGCGCCGCAGCAGCCGCGACTCACACAGAGCGGACCGCGCAGGTCTCGATCCAGCACAAGGGTGCTGCGGCCCGCTGGCAGGAGCTCGCCCAGCAGATCCGCGAACTCTATTACGATATCGGCGGCCGCGAGCAGCCGCTCAGCCACGCCCGCTTCCTGATCAAGGCCATCCCCCTCATTGCCGAGACCGAGGATGAGATGCGCGCTGAGGACCCGCAGGGCGAGGAACTCCACGAACGCGAGCTCGATCGCATCTTCGATAGAATTGCCTCTTTGTGCGGGATGCCAGGTGGCCTGGTGGCCCTCGAATACCTCCGGTACAAGGGCTCCAGAAAGAAGGCGTAGCCAGTGCAGCGCGTTGTGGTCACCGACCGCCAGATCCAATACACGGGCGACCAGTTGCGCTCTCTGTGGATCCACGAGACCTTCGGCATCGCTGGTGATGCCATCGCCGTTTTTGCTGGGCCCTGCAATGTGCCTACCGAGGCGCTCGTTGACACTGAGGACCGCCGCGCCGGCGAGACCATAGAAGCCGCCCTGATGCTGCATTTCATCATCGAGCATTTCGCCGACACTCTGCCCTGCGCCGTACTCCGCCAGCGGCTGCTTATCGCCATCATCAAGGACCTGCTGCAGGCGACCGGCAAGATCCCCGACCTCACCCGCAAGGGCGACGACATCTTCTGCGGCGATAAGAAGCTCACGGTCTCCATCGCCACCATTTCGCCGGTCTCCACACTCATTCATGCCGGCGTCAATATTGATGCCGCCGGCGCGCCCGTGGCCGCCTGTGGCTTGCAGGACTTTGGCATAGACCATTTCCGGCTCGCTGAAGTCACTGCTGATGCTTATGTAGAGGAAATCGCCTCCGCGGACTTTGCGCGGACCAAGGTGCGTAGCGTGCAATGAACGGGAAACGCGCTCCCGTTGTCGAAGTGTTTGCTTCGTTCCAGGGCGAGGGGGTGCTGGTGGGCACTCCGCAGGTGTTCGTGCGCTTCGCCGGCTGCGACCTCGACTGCCTGTACTGTGACACCGAATACGCGAAAGTAATCCCCGAGTACTGCAAGGTTTACGACACCGGGGGAGATGTCCGCGAAATGCCCAACCCGCTTTCCATTGATGAGCTAATGAAGGCCATCAATGAGATCGCTTTTCCTGATCCCAATGTGGAGTGGGTGGCGCTGACCGGCGGCGAGCCGCTGCTTTATCCGGAATTTGTCACACCACTCGCCTCCAGGCTTTCGGAGGACAGGTTCCTGGTATATCTTGAGACGGCCGGACATCTGCCCGAAGCGCTTGAGCAAGTCATCGAGCACGTGGACTTGATCGCCGGCGACATCAAGCTGGCCAGCACGACGAACACGCCGGTGGATTATGAGGACATATACGACTTCTGGTCGGTAGCTGCAGGTGCCGAGGCGTTCGTCAAATTCGTCATCACAGACGCGGTTGAGCGCGGGGAGATCACGGCGCTTCTGAGGGAGGAGCGGTGGGAAATCATCGGGCCGTTGACGGCGGTGCTGCAGCCGTGTACTCCCACCGCAACTGCCAGAGCGCCCTCTTTCGAACTGCTGTGGTCCCTGGCCCACGAGGCGGATCACTGGTTCGACAGCGTGCGAGTTATCCCCCAGTGCCATCGCCTGCTGGGAGCGAAATAGCCGTGCGTGTCGGGCTGACCAGCACCATCCCCGTCGAGATCATCCTGGGAGCCGGCCACACGCCTGTGGACTTGAATAACATTTTCGTCGTCAGTCCACAAGCCGCCCAGCTCGTCCGCGACGCCGAAGCCGCCGGCTATCCCCGCAATGCTTGCTCATGGGTCAAGGGCATCTATTCAACTATCCTGCAGCACGACATCAATACCGTCGTGGTCGTAACCCAGGGCGATTGCAGCCAGATGCAGGCGATGATGGAAACGCTGGCCGACCGCGACATTTCCTTCATACCGTTTGCCTATCCCTATGACCGCGACCGTGCCCAGCTCAAAGCGCAGATGCTGCGCCTGGTAGAAGCATTGGACAGCGACTGGGATGCCGCCGTATCCGTTCAAGAGCGCCTGCGCCCGCTTCGGGCCAAGATCGCGCGGCTCGACGAGATGACCTGGCGCGAGGGCACCATCACCGGCTACGAAAACCACCTCTACCAGGTAAGCTGCAGCGACTTCACCGGCGACGTTGAACGCTTTGAGGCCGAAGTGGACGGGCTGCTGCAGGAGGCGACAGGCCGCACTCCCCGCAGCTATCGGGCCCGCGTCGGGTTCGTCGGAGTGCCGCCCATTTACTGTGATCTCTACCAGTACCTGGAAGAACTCGGCCTGCATGTGGCCTTCAACGAAATACAGCGGCAGTTCACCATGGCCCCTGCGCTGGAGTGCGACCTATTGACTCAATACCAGTGCTACACTTACCCTTACGATATCTTCGCTCGCTTGGAGGATATTGCCACCGAGACGGCGAATAGAAAACTCGAGGGCATAATTCACTACGTACAGTCCTTCTGCTTCCGGCAGATTTACGACCATATGCTCCGAGA
>JALGTY010000270.1 GCA_029821145.1 Candidatus Zipacnadia bacterium | reverse complement strand
GTCGAAGAGCTTTCCGACGGCGCCGATGATTTTGGCCACGGCGGGCTGTCGCTGAGCTTCGCCATTGAGGCCGCCGATCGCGGCGTAGTATTCACCGAAGAGGACATGACCCGCTTTGCCCACACGCTGCTCGACCAGATCTGGGACGGCTCAGTGGCGGAGCCGAAGTTCGCCGGCCGCGTCAATGGCGAGGGCAAGATGAATCGCGCTGGAATGGGCGGCCACTGGGCCGGTCTATGCAGGTACAACGACGAGGTCTGGAGGCTGTTCTGGACGATACTGCGTCAGAAGCCCGGCGCCAATGGCTTTCTCAACCTCTGGCACACCCGCCCGGAAATAGCGCAGAACCCACCCGAGACCCAAGCAGGTCGCTAGGCGGGGCGCTGAGGGCTCTCCAAGAGGCTAGGTGCAAGCAGCGTGCAGACAGGAACGAGCAGAGACCAATTCGAGCATGTTGCGTGCGCAGTGTGTGGTGCGGACGACAATGTGGTCGTGTGGGAGACGCCTCTGTCGGACGCAGAGAACAGCCGCTTGGAGTCCTTCTTCCGGTGCACCAACACGCACTACGGTCACTTCGGCCGGATAGTCCGCTGCCGGAGTTGCGGTCTGCTGTACCGAGAGCCGCAGGAGAAGGACCTGCTGGAGGCCTACAACGCGGCTGTTGACGAGGATTACCTGCGTGAGTGGCCGGCCCGGCGCGACACCTTCAGACGCAGCTTCCGGCAACTTGACTTGCTTGCGCAGCCGCCCGGTGATCTGCTGGATGTGGGGTGCTCGACGGGTTTCTCGCTGATAGTGGCCCGGGAGGCCGGGTGGCGGGCGCTCGGCCTCGAGCCATCGCGGTGGGCCGTCGAGCACGCAAGACGTGAGGGTCTGGACGTATCTGAGGGGACACTTGACAGCCACCCGTTCGCGAGCGAGCAGTTTGATGTCGTGACGCTTTGGGATGTCATCGAGCATGTTACGTCCCCGAGGGAGACGCTGGAGGCGGCCTTGGATGTGCTGCGCCCCGGCGGCGTCATCGCGCTGACGACGATGGATATCGGCAGCATCGTGGCGCGTGCGTTGGGGTCGCGGTGGCCGCACCTGATGCGGATGCACCTGTGGTATTTCCGGTTCGCGCACGTGGCATCTCTGCTGGAAGCAGCTGGCTTCGAAGCGCCGCAGCGCCGCCCGCATGTGCGCGTCCTGAGCGTCGCGTACCTGGCTTCGCGGGCCAAGTTCGCGGGGAAGCACGTATCGTGGGTCATCAACGCGATGGTGCGCGCATCGCGTCTGGGGCGGCTGAGGGTTCCAATTTGTCTGGGGGACCTGATGGCGGTGTACGCGCGGAAGCCGGGGAAGACGACGGCGGCTGGGACCTAACCGACGGCGCATGGGAGGCCGGGTCGCGCGGCGCGCCGGGGATCTCGCAGAACTCAATCAGCGTGCCCGGAGCAGTGGAGTCGAAGCGGAAGAACCAGGTGCCGGGCGGCGGCGGGCCGGGGCCGACCGTCGCGGTGATGGGCGACGAGTAGAACAGCGGCAGGCCCTTCGCGACATCGAGCAGATGAGAGGGCAGACCGGTGAGATAGAATGCCGTGCCCGGCTCTGGCGCTGGCACGTGTTCGATGATCTGGCTGAAAACGGCGCGGCGCATACGGCTGTCGCGCAGACGGTTGTCGCAGACGAGTCTGGCAAACGCGAAGGACCCCGCGAGGTACGCGACCCCAACAGCGACGGCAATCGTTCGCGTCAGCGCGGGCCGAGACCTGAGGCGGTCGGCGAGCGCCGCGACGCCCACTCCGACGAGCAGCGCTAAGCCGATGGAAGGGATGTACAGGTAGCGCGGGGCGCGCGCGTAGTCATACGAAAACGGTACGAAGGGCAGGAAACCGACGTAGCACCAGATGATGGCGAGCCGGACAGTGGTCCTGCCACGCCAGATGCCCCAGACGGCGAGCGCAGACAGCAGCAGAATCGCTCCCTGTGCGGCCACCAGCGCCGCGGCCACGCCCGGCGCCGGCAGCAGCCTCTGCAGCAGGTGCAGGTAGTTCGCAAAACGCAGGTCTGGAACGGCCATCTGGGGGACCACGAAGATGAGGTTGGAAAGCATGTGGGCGCCGCTACCGTAGTCGGCTGAGCCGGGCGTAATCGGCTCGGCGGTAGGCGGCAAGGCGAGACGCCACGCGAGCAGCCCCAGCAGTGGTATCGCCTGCCAGACCAGAGCGCGCCTGTCGCTCTTGCGGAAGACGGTGAAGTCGAGGGCCAGTAGCATCGGCACGAAAGTGACCCCGCTGTCCTTGGTGAACACGGCGATTACCCCGAAGAGGACCGAAGCGGCCAGAGCCGGCCGCACGCCCCTGCGGTACTCCACCCAGCAGATCAGCGCAACCAGGATGCTGAAGGCGGTGAAGACGTGCGGGCCGCCCGCAGGCCAGGCAACGGCCTCGTGGTGGCAAAACAGCAGGGCGAAGAGCAGCCCGCCTGACCACGACGCCAGCAGCCGAGTCGTGAGCAGCCACACCAGCAGCATGACCAGGCAGGAGTTGAGCGCGTGGCACAGCAGGAGAAGGGCGAAGTAGGGTCGCGGGTTGAGCCCGGAGGCCTCGTAGGTGGCGCGGTAGATGATGTTGTAGATCGGGGCGACGCCGGCGGGGGCATAGGTGATGCTGAGCGTGCCGGCATCCCACGCCCGCGCGGTGCTGAGCCACCAGAAATCGTCATCCCGGAAGTACGCGTCCAGGATGGGCGAATAGGCTAGCCAGGCGACCGCCGCGACCGTTATTATCGCGAGCAGCGGGAGGCCCACAGCGGCCGTCCAACCCCCGCCGCGTCCCCGGTTCATGAAGCTGGCCTGTGGCATGTTGGCTTGCTCCGTGACAGGGGCACCCCCGTGCCCCAATCGCACCTGATATCAACACCACCTACGTCGCGGCGATAGTTCGTCTTTGCGGGCCAACGCTCCTTCCCGCGCTGCCCCCGGGATGCACTGTAACCGAGGCGGCTCTATTCCTTGCGCAGGATGGCGAGAGCCTTGCGGAACTCGGCGGCCAGCTCGTTGACCGCCTCGGGGTCCTTGACCCCCGGAGCGCCCTCGACGCCACTCGAAACATCAATCCCCTGCGGGCGTACGGTCCCGATCGCCTCCGCCACATTCTCCGGATTGATCCCTCCTGCCAGCATGATCGGCAGCGGTGACTGCTCCACTATCGCCGCAGCGGCTTGCCAGTCGCTGACCTTGCCGGTGCCACCGGTGCCTGCGGGGGTGGCGGTATCGAGGACGATGCGCGCCACGCCGGCCTCGGCAGCTTCACTGATACGGTGTAGTGCTTCGGCGACAGGAATCTGCCCGGCTGCATCCCGCGGCGGCAGGCCAACGGCAAGCCACAGCTCGACTTCGCGCGCAAGCTCTGACCTGATGGCGGCAATGCCGGAGGCGTCGGCACTGGTGTGAAGCTGCACTGCGGCGGGCCGACAGGTGGCGACGATGTCGCTGATTGCCGCCGGGGCCTCGGTTTCGACCACGCACACCTGCCGGATCTTGGCGGCGCGGCCGAGCATCGCCGCACGCTGCACCGACACGCTGCGGGGCGAGCGCGGTATCTCCACGATGGTCCCGAAGAAGGACGCGCCCACCCGCTCCGCAAGGTGCAGATCGGCGGTCCTTGTTATCCCGCAGATCTTCAGCTCAATCTGCACGACTTTGTTGGTGCTGTTGGAGGCACTCATGGCGTGTCCTGCGCGTCCTTTTTGCCCAGCTCAGAACGGATCAGCAGGCGGTTGAGGGCATTCAGATACGCCGCCGCGCTGGCCTCTATGACATCGGTGCTGGCGGCCCGGCCAATGGCACTCTCGCCGTCTGTGGCAATGCGAACCGTTGCCTCGCCGAGGGCGTCCTTGCCACGGGTCACGCTGCGAATCGAGTAGTCGTCCAGCGTCGCCTGCACTTCCGTTATCAGGTTGATCGCGGCATACACGGCATCCACCGGGCCATTGCCCACTGCATCTTTTTCATATTCTTGGTCTTCTTTCCGCAGCCTGACGGTCGCCTGCGATCGGGTCCCGGTGGTGGAATTGACCTGCAGATACGCCAGCGACCAGGTCTCCGCCATCTCGGTAGTGGCCTCGCGCATCAGGATTTCGAGGTCTTCATCATAGATCTGGTTCTTCTTATCGGCCATCTCGATGAAGCGGGCATAGATGTCCTCCATCTGCTCATCGGTCACCTGGTAGCCGAGGTCCTTCAGGCGCTGGCGCACGCCATGCTTGCCGGAGCGCGGCCCCAGGGTCAGCTCGGTCTCGACCCAGCCGACATCCTGCGGTTCCATGATTTCGTACGTCTCGCGGTCCATTATCACACCGTGCTGGTGAATCCCGGCCTCGTGGCGGAAGGCATTCTCGCCGACGATGGCCTTGTTCGGCTGCACCGGGAAGCCGGTGAAGCTGGAGACCATCTTGGAGGTCTTGACGATCTCTTTGGTATTGACCTCAGTGTAGGCGTCGAACTGGTCCGAGCGCGTTCTAATGCTCATCACGATCTCTTCAAGCGAGGCGTTGCCCGCCCGCTCGCCCATCCCGTTGACCGTACATTCGACCTGGCCGGCCCCTGCCTTGACTGCCGCCAGCGAATTGGCTACCGACAGGCCCAGGTCATCGTGGCAGTGTACGCTGATGACCGCCCGGTCTATGTTCGGCACGTTTTCGAACAGCCCTCTGATGGTCT
>JALGTY010000016.1 GCA_029821145.1 Candidatus Zipacnadia bacterium | reverse complement strand
CGCGTGCGTAACATCACCGCCGGGTCGATTGCGTCGCTCCGGCGCACGCCGGAAGCCAAGCACCAACTGACCATCCGGCCTGCAGACGACCGAGGGAAATGATGAATAATACTCATCATCCGTGTATATGACTATGTCCTTGACCTTGCGCAAATCCATATCGCTCACTCACAGTCCGAAGGGCATTTGCCGGTACTGGCCGCCTGTCAGCCGACCCAGGGAATGGGCGTAATCTTCATGAGTTCCAATTCCGGCACCTCGGTCAAGTCGCCGGCCTGGGCTTGATTCCGCGCGTCAGCGAGTGCGTCATTCAGCTCCAGCAAGAAGCTACGTAGCAGCGTCATCTCCCGCAGCATGTGCGGAACCTGATAGCTTTCGCGATGTGTCTCGATGTACTCGAATAGTTCGTCCATGTCCGCTACCGCAGTCTGCAAGGCCGCGTCGCTGCTTGCCAGCGTCTCAACGGCGGCTTGGATCTCTTCAGGTCCGGCGCCGGCTTCGAGGTTGCGATAGGCTTTGATTATTCCCGCCGCGGTGTTGAAGCTGGCGGCCATGGTCTTGATGCGCTTGAGCTCGGCGGCGTAGATGTGCTGCAGCGATTCATCCTTCCACGGCAACTTGTCAAATATGTCCAGCGCCCGATCCGCCTCGGCTATCACGCCGGTCAGCAGATTCGCGGTCATGTGCGAAGGCGTGCCAGCCATGTGCTCAAGCTGTGGGCGTGGATAGTTGTCGCGCGCGGTCGCTTGCTCCCGGGTCTGTCCATAGTCGTAGTTATAGCGGAACAAGCTGGAGATGAGTCCCGAGGTAGGCGGGCTGTCAACGAGGCTGCCGAATATTCGCAGTCCTTCAAGGCCCTCCTGCCAGTTATCTCCGAATAGGCTCCTGGCATATTTCTTCAGAAAATCCTCTATTTCGCCGCCGCCGTCATGATTCCAGCTCCATTCGCTCTGAGCTGCAAAATGGCGGTGGAAGGCCGGATCGAAGACGCCGTAACTCTCCACGCCCTCGGCATCCTCTTCATGGCCCAGACGCGTGGCCAGAAAGATATTGTCCAGATGCCCGCGGTAGGACATCTGATAGTAGTAGCCCGTCATTGGGACCACCCAGCGGCGGAAACCAAGCTCGGGCATCGTGGTGTCGAAAAAGCTGCGGTAGCGCCACCACTCGAGGATGATGTTGTCGCGCACACCGGCTGCCTCAAGATTGGCGGTCAGTTCCTCGTTCATGCTCCCGCCGCGGACAAGCTGGTCGTGCCACATACCGATGTCCTCAATGCCGTTTTCTTTGAGGCGCTTGACTATCGCGGTGATATACTTGACGTAAAGCTCCGCTTCCGTGAACTTGCTGCACGTGGGACACTGGCACCAGGGGCTGATGCGTTCATAGAGGCGGTCGGGGTGCATCCCGGACAACGGATAGACCTCGTCGGCCGCAATGTGATACGACCGTGAACCGTTGGGCAGCAGATATTTCTGGCAGATCTCGTCAATTATCTCGAACATTACCTCGTAGGTCCGCGGGTTGGTCAGGCAGAAACCGTAGCCGGTCGGATTACCCTCGGCATCAAGCGCCGAGAGCTCCGGGATGGTCCGAGGTATCAGTGAATTGTGCCCGGGCGTGTTGAAATGCGGCCGAATCATGACGCCAAGCGAACTGCCATAGGCCACCAGTTCCCCGAAGAAGTCCTCTTCGGCCATCCGCGGGATATAGTCGAGCACCTTGTCCTCGCCATCGCTCGCTGAATAGTACTCAATGTGCTGGGGACTCTGCAGCTCCGGATGGCTGTCGAGTTTGAGCATCATCCATTCGGAGACCTGGCCGTGATACTGCGTCGGCCAGCAGTTGTAAACACCCACGGTCAGCACGTTATATTTCATGTCCACCAGATAGTCCACGGCGTCTTTCCAATCCTGCAGCGACATCAGGTCCTGGCCCCAGCGCGACTCGGCGAACAGCCCGCGCCACTTGCGGTCCGGCCAATCACGGATCGTGAGACCCTCGGCACCCACTACACCGTTACGCTTCTCAATCAGGGCGGCCAGAGTCACAGCGCCCCAAAGCAGGCCCGGTGCCGCAGATGCGCTTATCGTCGCCCGCCCATTGGCGATAGTCAACTCATAGGCCTGATCGGCGTTGGTGCCTGCAAAGCCCGTCGCCGCCTCATCAAGAACGAACCTGATGTCAGCCTCGCCCTCGGCGACGCGGCCGCCTACGGTCTCGATGCCACGCCTGATGCGGGCAACAGCCGCATCGGCCAATTCGCCGCCAGCAGCCGGTGCAGCGATGCCTACTACCCCCTGGCCGTCGCCCAGGGTAACGAAAACATCACTCCGCCTTATGTCTTTGGGTTCCGGAAAGATCACGGGTTTGTCCATGCTTGTTCTCCTCTTTCCCAGACACACTCATTCAATAGCGACCGCCGTGGTAGAGATGATTTCTTCGCCGCCAATCAGTTGATTTCCTGCTTCTAACACCCTGCGACAGCGTAAAGCCGAACGCATCTGCGTCCGGCTTTGTTTGTTCTTTCCTGCAGCCCTGGCGCCTGCTAGAAGTCCATTTGAAATCTCAACTGGCCAGCTATGTTGCCTTCCTCGGCTGGCATGTCATCAGGGGCGGTCTCACGATTCAACGTCAGGCTCAATCTGCCCAGGTCGCCCCATGTGCGGGAGTACCCCAGCTTGAACACCGACCGCGGCAGTATCTCGCTGCGTTTCGGATTGGGCACGAATTCGCCGGAGAAGTATGAGAGGCTAACCTTGCCACCCCCGTCCTCATCGCCTCCGTCCACTCTGATGTCGTAATGCTGTTCTATCAGTTCCTCTTCGATATAGTCGCAGTAGCGCACACCGAGTTTGAAATTGACATCACCGCCGAATATCTTACGGTCCAAGACGGCATCGTAAACATCGGCCCGTCGAATGTTCTTGCCATCCGGGCCCAGGGCGTTCTGCCCGTAGCCCAGTTGCATGTTCCCACCGAGGGCACCAAATGCAAAACGTATGCCGCGCTCGGGGTCATCGCGCCCCTGTTGATCCTGATATCTCAACTGCACCGACCTATTCTGGTCCGAACTGTGCCGGAGTATGACTTCAATGAACGGATGCTCGTCGTAGCGGTCCAGCTTCTTTCGGTCGTCAAATTCGCTGTACTTGGCGTCGAGTCGGATGACGCCTTCTTTGCCTACACCGACTTTAACCAAGGCTGCGGGCTCGGCTGGCTCGCCGTCGGCTCCGTAGCTGACGTAGCCGGCACTCAAGGCAAAGCCTGAGGCCGTCTTGGGCGTTTTCTCCAGCTCCAGATGACGCAGTATCGTGGGCGTCTTGTCAATAACTTCCTGCTCAGTGAAAGCATATCTGAGCGCCAGGTCGTCTGTGAACTCCCAGGACGTATTGACACCGCGGCTCTTGAGAGCCGTCTCGGGGCCGTTATCTGTCAAGTTCCATTTCGCAGCCACGTCAAGCGGGTCGAAGGGATGCACGTCGAGGGCAAGATCGGTCACCCTCAGGGCGTCTTCTCCGACCGTCTCGGTGGTACTGCGCGAAACGTTGAACTTCGCTATGCTGCCAATGTGGAAGCTGGGCGTCTTCAGCACCAGTTGCCGCTGCTTCCACTCTCCGTCGTCACCGTTCGGCTTCGTCTTGACCTGGCGGTGCAGCACCGCGTTTCCGCCACTAATCGGCACACTCAATTCGGTCCGGAAAGTCTCGCTGGCGACCCCGTCAACATCTTGGGTGACCAGACTGTGTTGGTGGCCAATGGTCCTGCCACTAATGGTGAACGGCAGGCTCAACACGGTGGTCTTTTTTTCAGTGAGCGTTGATGCTTTGAGCTTTTCTTCTATCTTGTGCTCAAATGAGCCCGCTTCTCCCAGGAGTTTCAGCGGGCTGAAGAATCGAGTCAACCTGGTGTGCTTCTCTTTGGCGGACGGGTCATAGCTGGTATGGTGCTCGGCTATGGCCTCACCCCCGCTGATGCAGAACGGAGCAACCAGATCTACTGTCTGTGTCTTCCCCTCGTTGCCATCTGAGATTGTCCGGGTGGAGGTGAGCGAAAAGGTGGCTGTGCCGCCGGATAGCGGCATTGCAAGGCTGCCTGAGAAATCCCTGTTCCAGTACCCGCCCGGCCTGTCCGCTTCGGTGTCGCACAGCTTCATGCTCAGGCCCCAGTCATCGGCCGGCTCAGACTCGAGCGTGTACTGCCACTGCGTCATCTTCTCTTCAGGTTGCGGGCCCTCGCGCTTGGAGGTCACTTCTCGCGTAAAGCCGAAGGTAGTAGGCGAGCTGGCGCCGCCGAAGTCCTGCCGGAACCCCATAGTGCTGACTTCGGTTGAGCTGATCAGCATTTCGCGGAAGTCTGTAGTGCTGGTGGCGGTCGTGCTGAAGTTGAGATGCGTGCCCTCGAAAGGATTCCACTCCAGCCCTGACGACGTAGTCTCCTTGATACCGACCGCCAAGGGGAGGGCGTCGTGCTGGATCGCCTCGCGCGTGAAATTCCGCGCCAAGCCCAGGTTCTCAAAGGCTTCGAACTCAAACTGATAGTGATGGGGGTCCGGGGCCATCGCGCCATCAGCCGCCAGGCCGGTCGTGTTGCCGCCCAGTTGGCGATGTGTGGGCCACAATGCCTCGAGGAACATGGCGTCGGCCGCCTGTGCTTGCACGGCAGCTGCAAGCCCTGCAATTGCGGCAATAACTATGATCAATCGCAATAGTTTAGTCAACCGCTATCGTTCCTTGCATCTAGAAATCTGCAAAGAAGACGGCCACAGTAGTGAACGCATACAATCTCTATCAATCATACTATATACCGTCGCAAACCAACTGTCAATAGCAATGAATGGCTGGGAAGCCCACCTCTTGCGCTGGCAAGTCTGACAGTGGCTCTTCTCAGGTGCGTAACTGCTCATCTGTTCTCGCAATTCATGCCGGATCTACCCAGTTCAAGAAGCTCCCAAACATATCATTACAGAGGGCCTCAGAAGCCGGATGCGCTCTTGGATTCTCTTACTGCATTCCGGCGGCGCAGTATCATCACGCCCACTATAACCTTCGTCCTCTTTGACGGACTCTTGAATGGATTAGTTTCTGCAAGTTTGAGGCCGGCAAGCCAGCACTGGCATGAGCTGGGCTTTAGTTGGGGGTCGAGTTCTTGTGGAAGCTGCTGGGTAGGCGAAAAAAGATTTGGCAAGGGTATTGACACCATTAGTGTAAGCGAGTATAATTGCTGATAGCAATGCGCTAAAGGTCTATGCTCGTCTCTATTACAAGGCGCGGGCCTTTAGACAAATCTCTTTGACCAGGAGGTATATCTGATGTCCATGATACGATGGCGACGCAGACAGGATTTACCAAGCCTTTTGGAGCGTATGCACACGATGCTCGGCGACTTGGGGCGCGAACCTACGAATGTCGTACCATTCTGGCCGGAGTCCGAAGCCGGGGCAGTCCCTGCTGTTGACATGTACGAAACCGACACCGAGGTTGTCATCCGCGCAGAGCTTCCCGGGGTCAAGCGTGAGGACATTCAAGTGAACGCCGAGAAGAACGTCATCACGATCCGCGGGGAGAGCAAGGAGGAAGAAGAGACCGAAGAGAGTGGCTACTACCGGCGGGAACTGCGATACGGCAGCTTCTCGCGCACCTTGCCCACACCCACTGACATCAACCACGAGAACGTTACTGCCAAGTTCGAGGACGGTATCCTCACGATTCGCGCTCCCAAGACTGAAGAAGAGCCAAGCGGACGCACCGTAGAAGTGGAGTAAACAGCAGCGCTCCAAGGTCGTATCACCAAGATGAAGGCCACGGCAACTGTGTCGTGGCCTTCGCACCTCAGTTGTGACCTTCCTACCTCCCAGCGCGCCTGCCTCTGCCCCGTGCCTGACAGACCGGGCAGAAGTATGTGCTGCGCTGTGCGATCTTGGATCTGCGGATTACTCCGTCACAGCCCGGCACCGGGCAATTCTCCTCGGCCTTTCCGTACACCCGCAGGCATTGTTGGTAGCCGCCACTTTGCCCCAAGCCGGTCTGGTACTGGGAATCGCCAAGGGTGGTGCCACGCGCCCCGATTGCTGCCTCCAGAATTTCTCGGGTCGCGTCTATGATTCTTTGCATCTCTTCGGTCGTGACACGATTGGCGGGGGTGGCGGGATGCAGTCCGACGCGATGCAGTATTTCGCTGGCATAGATGTTGCCGATTCCGGCAAGGTGGCTCTGATCAAGCAGAAACTGCTTGATGCCTACGCTGTGGGCACCAGCGGCCTCCTGCAGATATTGCGCTGACAGGTCCTCTGACAGCGCATCCGGCCCAATATTCCGTAGGATAACCGATTGATCGAATCGGCCGAGGTGCAACAACTCCAGCCGTCCGAAGCGTCGCGGGTCAACATAGATAAGTCGCCGCCCGCCAGAGAGCTCAGCTAGCATGTGCGTGTGCGGTGGCAGCTCGTCACTGCTCTGCACCAGCAGGAGTCGGCCACTCATGCGCAGGTGTACAGCTACAGCAATGTCGCCTTCCAGACACAGCCACATGGCCTTCCCACGCCGGTCGGTGCCGACCACGCGCTTGCCGCCAACGGCAGCCAGAAAATCCTCCGGATCGCCGCAGACGATGTCGGCGCGCCTCAGCGTAACCTTCAGGATCCTGTCGCCGACGAGATGCTCGTGCAGATTAAGGCGAATGGTCTCAACTTCCGGGAGTTCTGGCATAGCTGTGTGTAGCTGAGTATTGAGGTATAGGGGCCCTCAATTATTGTCGTCGTCTTCTTCCGGGGGAGCGATGAAAGGCAACGACGAGCCTGGTGGTGACTTGTGCTTAACGTCACTCAAATCAGAATCGAGAGGCTGCGTAGGGCGCTGAGCCTTCATCATCCGCTCACTGTACTCAAAGCCCTCCTGCATGGCGCGGAATCGACGCAGAAATATCAGAATCAATACTACCGGGGTAATGTAGTATATGAGGACATGGTACCAGAGCGGGTCATAACCCAGAAATACTCGGGGCCACCATGCGATAATGATAAGCAGTATTACAATCCACTCGACCAGTTCTCTTCTGCTCATGGCTCAGATACCTGCCTCCCCACTCGGCTCGAGTTGGCGGATAGCTATCAGCGTTTCGTAAATGCTGACACGCAGGCAGTCATCCAGCGGCAGGTCCTCAAGCGGACACTGCGGCTGCAAGAGGCCGGGGTCAACGTCGCCAGTAGGCCAGTTGGGGTCCTCGGAGGCCGCCGGCGAACCGAACCGCGCCCGGAATGTCTCAATGCGTTTGAGCAGAGCTTCGGCTTTCGCCTCCAGGCTCAGTCTCTCCATCGCCACCGGATTTGGCGTAGGAGGCTTGCGGCGAACGCGGTCGAGCCACGTATCTTGTCGCGCGGCCACCAGATATCCCTGGGCCGTCAACCCGATGCCCACGTAATTGCGCAGATCCGAGTATATGCAGCCGCGCTCCCAAAAGCTCATTTCCTGGCGCATCGCCTTCAGAGCATCTTCCAGCAAGCCATCCAAGCTCACCCACAAGTCATCTTCGGGGATACCGTCCTCGCTCGCCGCATCTGCCTTTTTCGCCCGCTTCTTATATATCATTTCAAAGGCGATGTTCAGGCTGTCGCATATCGGACTGCTGGGAAAGCTCTGGAGTTGCCGCACGTGCAGCTCCCAGGCCTTGTGCGGAAACGGGGGCATAAAGCTGGCGTCTCGCGGCACCAACTTGAACTTGATGCAGCCATTCTCGTAGAGCTGAACTAGCGTTGCGTACACGATCTGCTGTGCAAGATCCCGTGGGTCCAGCTCGGTGCCGCTGGCCAGGTCAAATGCCCGGTCGCGTGGGATGGAGCCGAGTGCACGCCGCGCCGTCGGCTTTGCGAACTTGCCGGCAAACATATAGACCAGACCATCGTTGGCGATCTCGCCCTCCGGCTCCACAGGCTCTATATCCTGCTCATCCGTCTTCGGGCCGCCAGGCGTCCGCGGCTTGTTCAAGCCCTGCAACACCCTGAGCAGTGACCAGAACGCCCACACGCCGATGGCCCCTAGCGCCAGACCAATTACTACTTGAACCATCTAGATGTCACCACACTTCGCATATGCACATGCTGAATGATTGTGTATGGATTCGAAACTCTCGCACTCGACCGAACAGCCGATGACTCCGGGCCGCTCTTTCAAGGCGATTATCGTATCCCGCACTACATCTTCAACAAACTTGGGATTGTCATAGGCCGCTTCAGTGACCATCTTCTCATCTGCGCGCTTCAGCAGCGAAAACATTTCACAACTCCCCTGTGCCTCCAACAAAGGTATCAAATCTTCGAGCCATAGGACTGTACCTGAGGCACAATTCACGCGTGCGGATAGCATCGCACGCTGGCTGTGCGCGCCGCGGTCAGAAATCTCCTTCGAGCAGGGGCACAGCGTGACTATTGGGACAGTGGCGCCCAGCAGGAATCGGAAGGCACCATTTTGGATCGTACCCCTGAAGCTGCAGTCATAATCAAGCTGGCTGATGTGCCCCGAAGCCGGGGCAGTCTTGCGCAAGAAGTATTTGAACTCCAACAGCACGCGTGCCGCCGGCGCTGCAAACTCATCCAGTATCCGCCGCAGCGTCGCTTCCATCTCGACCATCGAAACCGCTTGCTTGCTCCAAGATGACAGGATGTCCACGAAGCGGCTCATGTGGGTGCCGCGCTGGATATCCGGCAGTGTCACGCTGGCCTCCACCTGCCCTACCACACGTGCATACCCGCCGTCCTTCTCCTTGATCTGCACAGGCAAGTGCAGGTCTCTTATGCCCACCCGGTCAATCGTGATGCCTCTGCTATCAGTTTCTGACGCTATGTCTTTCATCACTCGCCTCGTGCTGGCAAGGAAATCGTGTGGGTCAAAGAGGATCGGCTACATCAACCCATCCGCCCTCTGCGACACTTTGTCTTATCGCTTCATCCGCAGCCTGCGTCCTGGCGCCATCGTACAGGGTGGCCGTTCCCAACCTACTTTCGTTCAGGGCCGTCAAGAAGTCAAAGATGCTCTGGATATGGAAGCGCATCCAGCCGACAGGGAGTTTTGGCGAGGGCAACGCCGACGGCTTCGGGTAGCGCTGTACGCACTCGATCTGCTTGTAACCACGATTGCCGCCCAGCTCGCCCTCCTCATCACGCATGTCGTAAGCATAGAGAAAATTTGCGTCCATCATGTCGAATCTCAGGGAGCCGTTTTCACCGAATATGTCATAGGTGAAACCGTCCTGGGTGCCGGTGGCGAAACGCGAGGCCTCAACAAACCCACGACCACCGCGCACCATCTCGGCCTCGAGGCACACGTAATCGTCCACCTCGACCGGGCCCATCTCTGTGGAGCCTGCCGTGACCGGCCGCTGTGTGATATACGTGTCCATCGAGCTGCGTACTCTGGCAATGTCGCCGAGCAGATACTGCATCATGTCAATGATGTGACTACCGAGATCGCTCAGGGCTCCTCCCCCACACTCCTTCTGCAGCCGCCACGACAGCGGGCGCGAGGGGTCGGTGTAGCCGGCGTGGTAGTAGGTGGCGCGGAAATGGTAAAGCTCACCCAAGAAGCCATCGGCTAGCATCTGGCGCGCGCGCATGCAGGCCGGAATGAAGCGGCAGTGGAACGCCATGCCGTGGTATTGCTCCGGTCGCTGACGGGCTGCAGCCACAATTTCTTCAGCCGACGTCAGGTCCACCGTCAGCGGCTTGTCACAATAGACATGCTTGCCAGCTTCCAAAGCGGCAATGATCTGCTCCTTGTGCAGATGGTTCGGCGAGCAGATGTCAATGACGTCAATGTCCTCGCGCTGCAGTAATTCTTCAAGGTCGGCGGTGCCGAAGCTGAAGCCGCCCTGCTCAGCGGCTCGCTTTGCCGTCTCTGGCCGGCTGGTACAAACGCCCACCATTTCCGCCTGCACCGGGCACTGCTCAAAAAACAGCGGCAGACTCTGGTAGCTATGTGTATGCACCTTGCCGATGAACCCGAAACCGACGAGGCCGATGCCGATTCGCTTACTCATTGTGCTTGCCACCTGTGTTTTCAGTCGTCTGCCGGATACCTAATGGTAATCAATATTTCGCCGCCGCAGCGCCCATGCCTGCAAGTAACTCAATGAATAGATGCAGGCGGAGCCTGTGAGACTCCGCCTATCTGATCCGCTGAGCGCGCAATCCCCTACTTCTGGCTCCGGTAGTAGTCGGCCACCTTGCGGATGCCCTTGCCGATTATCTCGGCATGTTCTATGGTGTGGCCCTCGGTCCAGCCGGAGGCGAAGATGTTCTGCTGCCCCCAGAGCGCGCCCGGATAGTCATTCACATCGTACTGCGGATCGCGCCCATAAGGCGGCTCCCACGGAAATTCAGAATCACCGTACGCCACATGATTGGCGATGCACGGCGTGGTGACCATCGGCGTGCCACCAGCATAACCGGTTGCGAAAGGCATACCCTCTGCGCCGATTGCTTCGGCGAAGGTCTGCCTGTCCACGCCCAGGACCTCCTCGTCAATGGTGAAGGCGAACCGCCACCACGAGTGTCCCGTGGTCTTCGGATACATGTACGGAGGGTTGATGCCCTCGATAGCCTCAAGCAGACTGACAAGATGCTCCGCCGATTCCCGCCGGCGCTGCAGAATGCTGGGGAGCTTGCGGGCCTGGGCCAGAGCCACCGCGCCGGTAACCTCGTTCATCCGGTAGTTGATGCCGATGCGCTGCACGATCCGACCCTCAGTGCGGCCCGTGCGATCGTAGAACTTATCGTGGAAGTCGCGAGCCCTAGCGTAGAATTCCTCGTCGTTGGTCGCCAGCATACCGCCGTCGCCGGCCGTAATCTGCTTGCTCTGCTGCAAGGAGAAGCAGCCGATGTCGCCGAATGTGCCGACGGGCTGCCCATCATAGCTGGCACCGTGAGCCTGGGCACAGTCCTCTACTACATACAGATCATGCTTGTGGGCAATCTCCATGATCTCGTCCATCCGGCACGGCTGGCCGAACAGGTGCACGACCAGAATGGCGCGGGTGCGGTCGGTTATCCGCTCTTCGATTGACTTGGGATTCATGTTGAGTGTCAGCTTGTCGAGATCGGCGAAGATCGGGATGCAGCAGGACTGCACGATAGCGATGTAGGTGCCCATGTCCGTGACCGGACTGGTGATTATCTCATCACCGGGGTTCAACTGCAGCGCCGCCACCGCAGTGTGCAGGGAGGCACTGCCCGATGTCACCGCCTGTACATGCTTGATGCCCAGGAATTGAGCGTATTCCTTCTCGAACTGCTCGACCATGGTCCCGGAATAGCGGAACATCTTGCCGCTGCGAATGACTTCCGTGACCAACGCGATCTCTTCATCGCCCAGATCGCGTCCGCTGGCATTACCCGTTGAGGGGAACCCTTCTGTCGCTGTTTTCGGACCGCCATTGATTGCAAGTTCTTCAGCCATTTGAAAACCTCCGTGTGTGTTATTCGTAAACGGTCTTGCCTATGATGTCGGGTTGGACAGTAGTTATGCAGGTTATTAGTTTGTGACCGGCGTACGGCATCCGCCCTTGCTCTCTGCTCTTGCCGTAGCCGTTGGAGGGGCCGGTCGAACGGCGGACGTTGTTTGTCCGACGTGAGCCCGGCCCACGACCCTATAACGCCCCGCACAACTTCCAGCGCCATACGGGCCGGTTTCGCTTCGCTCAGCCGGCCCCTCCTTTACGGCAAGGAGGCCGTTTCTGCTCTCACCACCAGCCAACTTCCCGTACCGACAATCCAGACTGGCATCTCGGACTACGTGCAGGCCTCCGCTATTCGTCGCGCCAGGGCCTGGTTGTCGGCATGGCCCGTGCGATATGCCAGCACATGCGCAGACAACGGTCGGCCCAGCAAGTACAGGTCGCCCAGCAGATCCAGCAGCTTGTGCCGCGCCAGTGCATTGCCGACAAAAGGCGGCTGCGAATAGTGGTCATCATAGACCACCAGGCAATTCTCCTCGCTGCCTGCGGCTATCATCCCTGCCTGCTGAAGCTGCTGCAGTTCGTGCTCCGTGACGAATGTCCTGGCAGGCGCGATGTCTTTGCCAAAATCATCTGTGGTCGTGTCGAGGTCCGCAAACTGGTGGCCGATGAGCGGGTGCGGATGAACCAGCGAGTACGAGAACCTCGCCGCATCTGCCGGCAGCAGAATCAGGGCCTGGTCCTCAGCGATGTGGAAAATCGGCTCGTTGGGAGCAATCGGCGCATACTCGGCCGCTAGTGACTTCTGTCCTGCTGTCTCTATCGCCTGATAAAACGGCAGTGCGCTGCCATCGAGCAATGGGATCTCCGGCCCGTCAACAGCTACTTGCACGTCCGTAATCCCCCACGACCACAGCACGGCCATCAGGTGCTCGACGAAATCAACTCGCCCACGGTCATCACCAATGGAGGTGCAATTGGGCAAGGGTAGCGTATGCTCGAGGTCAACAGGCCAGGTGAGGTCAAGGTCGCTGCGGGTGACGGTGATACCGCAGTCCGCCTCCGCCGGCAGCAGCCGCACGGTAATCTGCCGCCCGCTGCGGATGCCGAGGCCGACAATCTCTATCTCGTCTCGTATTGTTTTGCGCGCTACGCTGGTCATCTGGCCTACTTCTTTGGTTATATGTTCAGAGGCTGACACTCGTCTGCCTCCTCTTGCACCCTTTGCTGCAGCCCGGACAATAGCCACACCTCAAGGGATGAAGAGAGCACTGTGTAGCGTGGGCATCTCTACGCGCGGTAGGATAATATGTCCGCCAGCCGGCGCCACTCAGTAGCTTGCCTGCAAGAGTTGCATGAGGTGCTCGCGGGTAACTTCGCCGGGGGTCTTGGCAATCGCGTGGTGCATGTATCGCTGCCCATCATCGGCAATGACGTCCAGCATGTCCTCCGGAACGCCCAGGTCGCGCAGCGTCACGTCCATATTCACACGGTTCAGGAACGCCTTGAGGGCTGCGGCGGTCTGGGATGCGGCCACCTTGTCATCGGACTCGTCAACCCCAAAGATGCGCGCGATTGTGGCAAACTGCTCCGGCGCTCGTTCCCAGATCATCTCGGCCCACGCCACCAGCACTGTCGCCAAGGCCGCGCCGTGGGGGACTTCCGGACAGCGCCCGCTAATCGGGTGCCCGACACCGTGCATGATGTTGGTGCCGGTCTGGGAAAGCACGTAACCGGCAAAGACATTGGCCAGCATCATCCCGCGGCGGGCCTGCTGGTTGCTGCCATCGGCCACTGCGCCAGGCAGATGCGCCGCCACCAGTTCGATGGCTCGCAGTGCCCATTGGTCTGTTATCGGGTTGCCGACTCTGGATATGTAGCCTTCGACGGCGTGGCAGATCACGTCCACGCCCGTGCCGGCAGTTACCTCCGGCGGCATGCTGTAGGTAAGCTCCGGGTCGTCAATCGCGACGCGAGCGTACAACGTGTCTCCCGTGAGGGAAGTCTTCTCCCGGGAGTCCGGTACGGTGACAACCGCAAATGGCGTCAATTCGGAGGAGGTGCCCGCAGTTGAGGTGACCGCAACGATGGGCAGCGTGGCCTCGGTCGGAGGCCTTTTCTTACCGGCCTGATTGGGGAGGAGGAATTCGAGCATCGATCCGTGGGTGGCGGCCACAGCAATGTTCTTGGCGCTATCCATTGCACTACCACCGCCGAGGCCGACGAGGACATCACAGCCCGCCTCCTTGGCCGTCCGGCCGCCTTCGACAATAACATCAAGTGTGGGGTTAGGCGGGATCTTGTTGAAAACAGTTACCTGCATCCCGGCCTGTTCAAGCAGGTCCTGGGCCTTCTGCAGGTAGCCGGACCTTTCCATGGCGTAGCGCCCCGTGACCAGCATCGCGTGTCGGCCCAACGGTGCGGTCAACTCCCCTAGCTGCGAAAATGTTCCTTCTCCGAAGATAAGCCGTGTCGGGTTGTAGTACGAAAATTCCATGTGTCTATCGCTCCTCTTCTAGTTCAGCCAGTTTCTCAGCTTCCCTCATCATCTCGAGAGCCTCCGGTGAACCGGCGATGGGTATGCGGAAGCTTATGGTTGTGCCCTCGCCCTGGACGCTTTCGACCCATACTTGCCCGCCGTGCACGTCCACGACGTTCTTGACGATTTTTGTGCCCAGGCCTGTGCCCATCGGCTTGGTGCTCACCGCATCATCAGTGAACAGCTTCCGCCGCACCTCTTCGGGCATCCCTTCACCGGTATCCTCCACGGCCACTTCCAAATAAGCGCCATCCGGGAACTCGCCATCTTGTACGGTGTGACTGTGCACGATGATTTTGGCACCCTCCGGGCACGCCTGCAGGGCGTTGTTCACCAGGTTATAGATGGCGTTGTACATCTGCTTGACGTCCATGATCGCCAGACCGATGTCCTCAGACACGTCCTTTTCTATCGTCACATTCTCCTTCTCAGCGACTATCGCCAACATAGGCACGACCTGATCAATGACCATATTGATGTCGTCTTCGTGGAAGCTGGGTTCGGTGACCATGCCCTTGACGGCGGCGGACACCTCGGCCATGCGCATCTGAACCGCGTCACATCCGCTCTTCATCATCGCCGTCAGTTCGGGCAGCAGGTCGCGCAAGCTGAGGACGGCGTCCGAAACGGTCTCGCCGCCGCTGTCACCCAGTCGTTCACAAGCCCCATCGAAGTCTGTCCATGTATCATCGGCCACAAACTCCAGGGTTTCGGCGGCAGTTTGCACGGGGGTCATCATGTTCTTCACATCGTGGCTCAAGTTGCCGATGAAACGAACGACCTCCGCCAGCCGCGCCTCTTCATTGAGCCGCGCCGTCTCCAGGCCCGCTGCGATCTGCGATGCGAGGATGTCCAGAATTGCCACATCCGACTGGTCGAAGACCCCCTCGGTCTTGTTGAGCACCTGCATGACGCCTATCGCCCGGCCCTCGACGCTCATCAACGGGACGGTGACCATGTTCTTGGTTACATAGTCAACCTGCTCTCCGACCCGCCGATCATGCTTGGTGCTGGCGGTGACGTCGTCGCTAACGTCAATCTCGCCGTTCTGAAACACCGCCCCGGCCAGCCCCTGATCCGGCTCCATTTCCATCCCCGTAAGGTCGTCGGCTGCTTCGCCAACGACATACTTGAATACGAGCTTGTCCTTGTCAATATCATGCAGAATAACCGAACCGGCCTCCGCCCCGACGCACTCAAGCGACACGTCCAAGGCCCTCTCAACCAGCTCGTTGACCTTGGTGACCTGACAAAGCGCCGCGCTAATGACTCGCACGGCCTCCATCTGTGCATCGCGCTCCGCAAGTTCCCGCGCAATCAGTTCTGCTTGCTTTCCGCTCTGCTCGCTCATCGGCTGACAACCTCCCTTAACAGATATGATATGAGATGATTGCAGGTCCGTTTCACCATGTTGCCGCTTGGTCCGGCCAGCACCTCAGGCCATCCTCAGGCCTCGGTGTGCAGCAACCTCGGGCCTGTAGCGTTTTACAGCGGCAGCGTCATGCCTGCATCTTGTGCCACTGCCCGATCATGAACGAGTTGTGCTGTCACTGCGTCGTCCACTGCGATGCCCATCAGTATGGACATGGTGCGCTCTTGTGGCCCCTCGCGGCCCGGTTTCTTCCCGGCGACGATCTCGCCAAGGTCAGCATACGGCTTGGGAACATCCTTGAAATAGCCCTTGGAACGGTAGTAGTCCATCTGCCCGTGGTCGTCTGTTATCAGCTTATCAACTTTTGCGGCCAGTTTGCCCTCCCACGCGCCCATGTAATCAACCGGCGCGGCCATTGCCCCCGGCTTCAGCCATTCCTCTTTCAGATATGGAGTGGGCTCTTTGGGGCTAGGCCCAGCCGTGACTATGACATCCGCACCTTCCACGGCCGCTTGCAGTCCGGCGACAGGTGCGACATCAAAATCGTACTTCTCTCTGGCCTCCTCAACGAAGGCATTCAGAGCAGCTTGGGAAATATCGTAGCAGCGCAGTTGTGCGATCTCCGGATACCTGGTGTGCATGGCCAGCAGGTTGCTGCGGCCCTGGACCCCGCAGCCGATGATCGCTACAGTTTCGACGCGCTCCGGGCCCAGATACTTCATGGCCACCGCGTTAGCTGCTCCGGTGCGCATGGCGGTAACCCAGCTTGCGTCCATGATGCAGACAGGGAACATCGTCTCCGGGTCATTGAGAATGATCAGACCGGAGATGCTGGGCAGACCACGCTTACGGTTGTCGTCATTGCCCCCGACCCATTTTATCGCCGCTATGTCGAGTTGGCCGACATACGCGGGCATCGCGTGCAGAAATGTTTCGCCGCCACGCGGCTTGATGGCGATCTTGGGTGGCATCTGTGTCTCGCCCATACCATTGCGACGAAAGCCTTCCTCCACAACCTCGATGACCTCGGCCATAGAAACACTCAAGCTCTCGACATCAGACCTGCTCAAGTACCTTAGATTCAAAGCTATCAACCGTCCTCTGGGTCGAAGTCGTCTTGGATTAGCGAGCGTACTCGCGGAGCAAACTGCGCAGCAGTCCTGCGCGCCTTGTCCGCCCTTTCATCTTCCCCCATGGCCTCCAGGATTTCGCCCAGCCGCATCCATATCAGGTAATTCTGCGGATGGTCCTCCGCCGCCTCTGCCACTTCATTGGCGGCCTCAAATTTCCTATCCTGCAGAAAAAGCACCCAAGCCGCCGCTGAGGCTGCTGTGCCGTCTCCGGGCTCAATGCTGTCTGACTTCAGCGCCCAGGTGCGAGCCTGATTCAGGTCCTTCTTTTGGACGATATACAAATCGGCGAGCCGCATATAAGAAGCTGCGTGTTCCGGGTCCTTACGGATGGCGGCACGATACTGTTGCTCTGCCAGGTCGAGCTTGTCATCTCGTAGGTATATGTCGCCGAGAGCAAAATGCGGCGTGGCACTCTCAGGGTCGGCCTTACTCGCGCCTCTGGCGGCCTGCACGGCCTTGTCTATGTCGCCAGATGCTCTGTAGGCCGCCGACAGGTTGAGCCAAGCCAGAGTATGATCCGGATGCTTCTCAACGGTTCGCTTAAGAACCCTTATGGCGTCTCCAGTGCGTCCCAGCCGCAAGAATACCCTTCCCTGCAACTCCATGGCTTCTGCCGATTCCGGACGCAAGCCCAGTGCGAGGTTGACTGAGTCCAGAGCCCCTACCTCGTTGCCCAGCTTCGCATTCGCCTGCGCCATACCCCACGCGATGTCATAATCGTCGTTCACAAGCTGGGAGGCCCGCTTGAACGCAACAAAGGCATCGTTGTACTCCCCGGCCTCCAGATGTGCCTCCCCACGCTCCTTCAGCAGAGCTGCCTGTTCGGCCTGTGTTGCCCCAGCAACCCCTGCTGCGCGTGTTGGATCCGATGGCCCTCGGCAACCGCTGATCCCTGCGAAAACCAGTAGCACGCTGCTCAAAACTACAAACCAACCAAAGTATCGCATTGTTACTGAGTCCATCTTCCTGAATGATCGCAAAGCCGCTGCCAAATCCGTGTGTGTCCTAAGCTTCGCTATTGTGGAACTCGTCCCCTACCCCGCCGGCTCTTCCTCGGGTACGCAGTATTCACACAAATACCGATAATCACAATGTGCGCACCAGGTGCCTGGGCGGTGCCCGAATCGCCCGCCGCGCAGATTGCTCAGTAGCCGCCCGGCCTCACTCAGCGCTTCTCCTATCACATCGTCAACGGGCGGCTGCTTGATCTCACCGACGCTCAGATACACCAGCGTCGCGGACGCCGGCAGTTCCCCCCGACTCCGCTGCAGGGCTTCACAGTACAGCCCTATCTGGAATTCATACGGTGACAGCCCGTCACTGTCCGGCGGGCGACCCGTCTTGTAGTCCAGCACATGCACGCTGCCGTCAGACATCTCGGCAAGAGCGTCAATCTTGCCCTCGATGATCACCTCGTCCACGAGAAATAATACCGGCAGCTCAGAGCGTAGATGTTCTGCTTCACTGACAATTGTAGCATAAGTTGGCGTATTCAGGTAAGTCTGAATCCAATTCTTGACATCCTGTATCTGCTTTGAGTTGAGATGTCCACCGACTTCGGGTGACCTTTCGGCACTCTCCATCGCCTCATCAAGTGCATCTATTCCCTCTCTGCCCACCATCTCCAGCACCAAGTGAGCGAAGCTGCCTACCATCGCACCTGAAGCGCGGTCCTCAAGCCGTCCGACGCCCCAGGTCTCGTCCACAGCCGGCCTGTCCAGTACGTATTTCAGCTTGTATGAAAGAGGACAGCCGCGATATTGCGAGAGCGCCGTCACCGTAATAGCGTCAATGTTGGCCGTCTCAGGCGCAATCGGTTGAACCTGTCTCCGCAGTTCCGCTGAGGCGACTGCATCGCCGATTGTCCGCCCGGCCAATACCGCAGCCTCGTGCCGGTCTGCCAGCGACTTGCGGCCGGAAGAGGCCGGTGGCAACTCCGATGGCGGCGTCATCTGCATCCTCATCTGCCAGGAACCTTCTCCAAGCTGCCCGCACTCGCCAGCACCAAGATCCCAGCCGCTAACCTGCGCCAGCCACCCTAGCCAGGTATCCGCTGGGTAGCTATTCTTATCTTGCGGATCGATGCCTGCAGAGATAATGAAGTAGTCCCGGGCACGAGTGGCGGCAACATACAGGACCCGCCGGCGCTCTGCCAGCTCCCTTCGCTCATTCGCCTGCCTGATCAGTTCGCCCATAGTGCACTGTACACTGCTCCCGTCGTCCTGGCCGATGCGGGCGCAGATGCCGTATTGAGTTGACGTCACCAATGTCTTGCCGTCTGCCCGGAAGCTTCGCCCAAAGTCCGGTATCAACACCACCGGCCACTCCAAACCTTTGGCCTGGTGGATGGTCACCAGTTCCACGGCATCTCCTGCGGCCTTCGATAGCGCCGCTTCCCCCTCACGGTCTTCCATTTCACTAAGTGTCTGCACGTAGGAGACGAACTCGCCCAATGTATAGTTGCCATCTCGCTCGAACCCCCGGGAGATATCTATCAGCTTCTCGATATTCGCGAGCATCCGCCCACCCGCAAATTGCGCCGCCATCGCCGCTGAATAGCCGGTCTCATCCACAATCTTCTGAAGCAGTACCGATAGCGCCACCGCACCCGACGAGCTGCGGAATTCCTCTATTCTGGCGCGTGCCCATCGCGCCTTCTCAACCGTGTCAGCAGGGGCCACCGGGTCCGCGTTACCTTCCCCTAGAGCGCACAGCCCTTCGAATAACGTATCGCCGGCCAAAGCCGTCCGGTAAAGCTCATTGTCGTTAAAGCCGAACATCGGCGAGCGCAGAACACCTGCCAGAGCCACGCTGTCTTTGAAATTATCCAGCACGCGCACCATATTGAGAATGTCGCTTACCTCGGGCCGGCGCCAGAAGCCCCTGCCAACAACCGTATAGAACGGAATGTCATGACGCCGCAGCGCCCGCTCGTAGAGGTTGATGTTGGTTGTGGCGCGGAACAGCAGGGCAATGTCACCAGGTACAATTGGCCGAGGCTTTCCGTCCTCGCCCTCAACCGTGAATCCACTGTCCCACATCTCCTTCAGGCGCTTCGCTATATTGGCTGCTTCTGCCTCGCGCCGCAACTCGGCATTGAAATCATCGTCACCTGCATCGCCATCCACGCCGCCGCGCACGTTGGTAATCAGCACTTCACCGGCCAGACCGTCGTCCCGAGCCTCGCGCTGGGTTGCGACTGGCTCGAAGCGTGCTGCATAATCCGGCTTTTCACCAGTACCCATCACCGCCTCGTGCGCAAAAAGCCAGTTGTGAAAGCCCACCAGGTTTTCCGTACTTCGGAAGCCGGCCTGGAGCACCAGCTCACTTACACCACCGCAACCTGCTGCGAAGTCATCTCGGGTACGCCGGAAGACAGTCACATCCGCGTTGCGGAATCCGTAGATTGACTGCTTTGCGTCACCAACTAGAAACAGGCGCGGCCCCTGGCGACCCGGGTCTTGACTGTCGAAACCAGTGATCGCCGAGACAATCTGCCATTGTAGTTTATTGGTGTCCTGGAACTCATCCACCATGACCTGTTTGTAGCGCTGCCGGCAGCGCTGTTGCACCTCTGGATTGTCAGCCAGGAGCCGCACCGTCTCCAACTGCAAGTCAGTGAAATCCAACGCCGACTGTTCGGCCTTCGCTGCCTGCAAAGCCTGCGCACACGCTCCCGCCTCTTCCCACAGAGCCGCGGTCTTTGCCGCTGCCGTCTCTGTGGCTTCGGGTTCCTCCAGCATCTCAAGCGCTTTGCATAGGGGAGCCAGTGCCTGCTCGACGGCCTTGAGTGCCTCCTTGATAAGCTCAAACTGTTCCTCGCTCGCCCAGCCGTCCCACTTCTTCGCGCTCTTGCTGCCAGCCGCCGCTTCATGGGCCTGCCTGAGCAGGGAAAGCCGGCCTTCAACGTCGCGGCTGCCATCAGCGATAGCCTGCGGCAATGTTGCGAGGACACCGTCGCGCTTGTCGGCATATCTGGTTTTTTCGCTGCCTGGCACATTCTGCTCCAAGACCGCCAACGCACTGTGCAGCTTTGACGAGTCCAACACCTGCTGCAAGCTCTCCTCTATAAGTTGGGGCCCGATGTCGTCCCAGTATTTCAGCACTTGCTGCGCTGTTGGTGGATCTTCCAGCCATTCTACGTAATGCTCACGTGCGTGCAGAATGCTGTGCAGCAATTCCTCCGCGTTGCTGCGTCCATATTCGCTGACAACTACGACACTGCTTGCTTGCCCCTCAGCCAGTCGCCCCAGGAGCGTCTCCTTCACGATCCTGCGCCGCAGCAGCCATGCCGGGCGCTCCTCCATGACTACATAGTGAGGATCAAGGCCCGCCTCGATTGCAAAGTCCCGCAGCAAGGAGCCGCAGAAGCTGTGTATGGTCGTAATCGGCGCAGTCTCCAGCTCGGCTGCAATGCGTCGCCAGTGCCGGGCCTGTTCGGGATCAGCGGCGGCAACCTTCTTCTGACATTCTTCACGCAGCCGCCCGCGCATCTCAGCCGCCGCCTTGACCGTGAATGTCACCGCCACAATCTCGTGCGGCGATACTTCGGTCTCAAGTGCCGCCATGTAGCGGTTCACCAGCACCGTGGTCTTGCCGGTCCCGGCACCGGCGGCGAGAAACACATCGCGATCCAGATCAAGCGCCTGGTCGCGGACATTCTGGTC
>JALGTY010000269.1:333-5550 GCA_029821145.1 Candidatus Zipacnadia bacterium | reverse complement strand
GGGGGCCAAGATCGGCAGCGGCTTTTTCATAGACCATGGCACCGGCACCGTCATCGGTGAGACCAGCGAAATCGCGGACGGCTGCACGCTGTTTCAAGGTGTCACCCTTGGCGGGACCGGCAAGGAAGCGGGCAAGCGCCACCCCACACTGTGCGAGGATGTTACCATCGGTGCCCACGCCCAGGTGCTGGGCTCGATCACCATCGGCCGCGGCTCGGTAATCGGCGCGGGCGCTGTAGTCGTGGACCCGGTGCCGGAGTACACCACCGTCGTCGGTCACAAGGCTTTTGTAGTACGCCGCAGGGGCGAGCCCGTGTATGATTTCCGGCACGACCGCATAGCACGCGGTGCCGACCCCATCGAAGATCGGCTTGAGCGGCTTGAAAAGCATCTGAAGCTGCCGAAGTACAGGCCGGAAGTTGACTGTGGCGTCCAGAACGAGACAGAACCTGCCGGCGAAGATACAGCACCGTCGGCGCCGGGCCAGGACACTGGCGAATCGGACACATAAGGTACTGACAAGACAATGGATGCGGCAAAGAAACAGAAGCTAATCAGAGGACTGCTGATCGCACTCGCAGCCTTGGTCGTTCTTATTATCGCCGGCGGCATCACTATCGTCGCGTCGGTCAGGTCCTTCGTCGGGGGCGAGCAGATCGCTGAAGGCGTTTTCATCGCGGGCGTTGATGTCAGCCGCCTGTCGCAGAGCCAGGCAGTAGAAAAGCTGCATACCAAGTGGGTCCCCACACTCCCCGAAGAGATCGAGCTCAGGTGCGGGACCTATACCACAGCCAGCGTGGATAGCGACAGCGGCGAGAGTACGGATAACGCAGACAACGAGAGCACAGACAGTACCTCCCTGTCTCCCGAAGAGCTTGGGGCCAGACTGCAGCTCGAACGCGCTGCGGCTGAGGCTTACCGCATCGGTCGTGAAGGTGGCATCTGGCAGCAAGTGGTTGCTCAGTTGCGACTGCGCAGGGGGGGCCTGGACGTGCCCGTGACCTGCGATATTGATGAGGTGGTCCTGCGCAGTGCTCTGGTCGCTCTCACCGAGAGGATCAACCGCAAGCCGAAAGATGCGACTGTGGAAGTCGAGGGTGATGAGGTTCATACTAACCCCGGCGAGGTCGGAAGAAGTCTTGACATTGATGCCAGTCAGGCGTATCTGGCCGAGCAACTAAAGGACCCACGGCTGAGCGCGGTGGATCTCGTCATCAAGACCGAGCAGCCGGCGATCACTGACGATATGGTGGCGAACTTCGAGACCGTGCTCTCCAGCTACAGCACGCCCTTCAACCCCGGCCGCGCCCAGCGCAGCCACAACCTGAAGCTGGCTATGGGCATCGTCAACAATACGATTGTGCAGCCCGGCGAGCAGTTCTCGCTTAACGAAATCGTCGGCCCCCGCCTCACCGAACACGGGTACAAGAGTGCCCCCATCTTTCTGAGGGGCGAGGTCGTTCCCTCCATCGGTGGCGGCGTCTGCCAGGTGGCCACGACTCTCTATAACGTTGCGTTACTGGCCAATCTCAAAGTTACACAGCGCCATCACCACTCGCGCCCGGTTGACTACGCGCCCTCCGGTAGAGATGCTACGGTCTATTACGGCCAGATCGATCTGAAATTCACCAATACTCTCAAATACCCGATTCTGATCATCGGCTATGCTGAAAACGCGCGGCTACATGCAAAGATCATTGGCAAGCAGGAAGACAAGTTCGATGTTGAACTCGTCCGCAGCGGCATCTCGTCCATCGGCTTCGCCATCAAGGAGGTGCCCGACCCCGAACTGGAGGAAGGCAAGCAGGAAGTCGAAAAGAAAGGCCGCAACGGCAGACGTGTGACCCTGACCCGGATAGTCAAGAAGGACGGTCAGGAGATTGCCCGCGAGGTCCTGCATGCCGATGTGTACAGACCTCAGACCAAGGTGATTCGCGTGGGCACCAAGAAACCTGAAGAGGAACCGGAGGAGCCTGTGGAGGGGGAAGTGCCGGCTACCGGTCCGGCAACACTGGAGCCGACGCCGCCGACAGCCGCTACGCCGTCACCGGATGCGCCAGTGCCCCCCGAGATAGCTCCGACCACTCCTGCTGAGGGTGAGAATTGATGAGAGCGGCGTTCATGTTTGCGCCAGATGAGATGCGCGTGATCGAGACGGATGCGCCCACACCCGGCCCCGGCCAGGTGCTACTTGCCGTGCGTGCAGTCGCCATCTGCGCCTCCGACATCCACATCTTTCACGACGGCCACAGCAGCGGCGTGTATCCTTCAGGTCCGCTAATTCTCGGCCACGAGTTCTCCGGCGATGTGGCACAACTCGGGCCAGAGGTCAGCGGCTTTGCCGTGGGTGACCGCGTGGCCTGCGAGCCGAGCTGGCATTGCGGCCACTGCGACATGTGCCGCCAGGGGCTGACCAACCTATGCCGCAATGTCATCTTTCCCAGCTTCCCGGACACCAACGGTGCGATGGCTGAGTATATCGCAGTCCCCGCTTCATCGCTTTGCAAGCTGCCGGATAATGTCAGCTACAAGGCCGGTGCGCTAGTTGAGCCGCTGGGCGTGGGCCTGCATGCGGTGCGGCTGTCGGGACTGGCCGAGGGTGATGATGTTGCGATCCTTGGGGCAGGAGCTATCGGTGTAGCGGTGCTGGATATGTGCAAGCTCTTCGGTGCAGGCACTATATACGTGGCCGAGCCGCTGCCCGGCAGGCAGACGTTCCCGGCAGAGCTCGGAGCCGAGGTGCGCAACTCAGCCGCCGAACTGCAAGAGATCTTCGAGGCCGACAACAGCCAGCCGCGAGTGGCATTTGAGGCCTCGGGCGGGCCCACGGCCTTCGCTGAAACCATGCCGCTGGTGCGCCCTGCCGGTACAGCCGTAATCGTCGGCATACCGGAGCCCAACGAGCAAGTTTTCTCCGCCCGCGTGCCACGCCGCAAGGAGCTGATCGTTCAATTCTGCCGCCGCTCGCGCAACACCCTCGAGGACTGTGTGGCTATGGTGGCGGAAGGGAAAGTCCATGCCGAGGAGTATCCGGTGCGCGAGTTCCCACTCGAGGAAGCGCCACAGGCCATGCAAGCGGCAATGGACAAAGCAGGCGACATGATCCGGGCGATCGTCACCCCGTAACTGCGTTGACCCCAATTATTCATCAATGCGTAGGTCGGGCTTTGCACTGTGGTTATGCACAATCTCGCTTCTGGGCGACAGCGATTGGAAAGAATACTGCGAGGGGCAAGCTTTCTCGTCTCTGACAAACAAACATCCGTGGGGCAGGCTTCCAGCCTGCCGCCGTGCAGAGTGCTTTTGCCAAAGACTTAACAGCATCGCAGGCTGGAAGCCTGCGCCACGGAGAGTGAAGTTGACTGTAATTAGGCTCATTGCCTGCAACTCTGGATATCATCCCTTGCTCAGATTTGTACGGAAATGTGCATAACTATAGTTTCCAGCCCGACAGCCGTTGAGACCCGAGCCACGTGGCTCAATTACGCGCAAGTGGACGCACGAGCAACGGCAGTACGAGCGCGACCATTTCTACATCAACCAGATGCGCAACTTCTGCGCCGCCATCCGCCGCCAGGAACAACCGGCAGTGACCGGCAAGAACGGCAAACTTGCTCTCGCCACGGCACTGGCTGGCTACAAGTCGGCGGCTGAAAAGCGCTTTGTAAGCATCAAAGAAGTACTATCGTAATCTGCAAATGAGCGGAGTGTAAAAGGATGGAGAAGATCAAAGTAGCTGTTGCTGGTCTGGGGCGTATGGGAGCCGAATTCCATTGTAAAGCCCTGGACCGCCTCGATCAATTCGACCTGGTCGCCGGCTGCGATCATTCAATTCTCAGGAGCATGTCCAGACTGCTATGGAGGCGCTCGCGCTTCTTAAGGTCCGCTTCCTCCGCGATGGCGTCCACCAACATAGCTGAGGCCGCGTCGCGTTCTCTGAGTTCAATCAAGACGCGAATGCAACATTTCTGCTCCGTAACATGATAAGTCGTTGCCAGCTTGTTGATGACCGCCTTCAGGCAAGGCTCACCGATCTTTACGAGCGCTTGGACAGCGGGCATCTGTTCGAGAGGCCGTGAGCCCAACCGATACGGCGCCGCTGTAACGACCGTCGGCTCGTCAGCGAAGGCTATGTATTGGACTAGCACCGACACCGCCTGCGTGGCCCGCATCTCCCCCAAGATGAACATAGTTGCCCGCACTGACTCACGTCTTGTCTGCTGGTTCTCCTCACTGTCAACAATACCTATGAGTTGAGAAATCAAGTCTGTTCGAGCCGCAAGCAGTTCCTGCTGTGCCTGCAGTCTTGTCGTCGGCTCATTCGAAAGGAGCCTCTTGAGAGCGGACTCTTGCCCCTGTGCCTGTCCCGCACCAATGGACAGAGCAGCGATCACGCAAAGGCCAAGCAACGCCAAGACTAACTCCACGCGTAAGAGCATCTCAAACTCTCCTTTCGCCATCAGCTAAATCTATTGAAGGTCCCATGTTGTGTTAGTAGTTCCATCCGCGGACCGAGATACATCTGGCTAAGAAGACTGTTGACGCAGTTTGAGCGCCAGCTCCGTGGTTTCGGCGGCCAGGTCGCTGACGGAGTTGACATTGTAGCCGTCCAGGGCGCTGTGGAGCGTGTCATTCAGTGGGGCCACCCATTTGTCCGGTAGTTGTGTTCCCAGCAACGCGCCCATTACCGAGCCGGCGGTCGCCCCGTTGCAGTCCGTGTCCCAGCCGCCCATCACCGCAATGCAGATCGCCTGCCCGAAGTCGCCCTCACTGTGCAGCAGCCCCATCAGCACCAGCGCGGCGTTGTTGATTGTGTGTACCGGGTGGTAGTGGCCGTAGGTAGCATTTATCCGCTCCCAGGTGTCTTCCCAGGAAGCATCCTGTTTGCACCACTCCACGACATCGCGCGCCATTTCGGCGAAGCGAGATTCTTCGGGCACTACCTGCAGCACACGTTCGATTGCCGCCTCAATCTGCCCGTATTCGCTGACCAGGCTTTCGGCCAGCATCGCGGCAAAGAATATCTCGCCGTATATGCCATTTTTTACATGTGACAGCGAGGCGTCCTGGTAGGCCAGCCGTGCCGCCTGATACGGCCATCCCGGGCAGACGTAGCCGAAAGCATCGGCCCTAATCTGCGCCCCGATCCACTCCCGGTACGGGTTCATCACGACCGCGGCCTGGTCGGCAGGGGTCTCCATTATCAGGTTACGGTAG
>JALGTY010000269.1:0-325 GCA_029821145.1 Candidatus Zipacnadia bacterium | reverse complement strand
CCGCCGGCGTAAGCTCCAGCCCGTAGGTCTTCACCAGATGCAACCCCAGTATCGTATAGTCGGTGTCATCGTCGCGGACCGAGCATGTTATGTTCTGTCGCAGGCAAGGATCGGAGGGCGCTGCGTACACAATTCCGCCGGTGTCTTCGATGACAGGGAAATAGTCCTGCAGCGGATACTCGCCGGCCATCTTAAGCAAGCGCTCAATCTCATCCCGCAAGCGGCCCTCTACCGGCTTGCCCAACATGCACCCGGCACAGCGGCCCAGCCACGCGCCGTAGATGCGGTCGTGCAGCGACGATTGCTCCGGCAGCAGGGCGGGCTG
>JALGTY010000268.1 GCA_029821145.1 Candidatus Zipacnadia bacterium | reverse complement strand
ACGGTAAGGATGACCGGCTGGCGCAACGATGCAGTGATATAGAGAATCTCCCACATCAGAGCCAGACCGTTGGCCGATGTAACGTTCATGACCCTGCCGCCGGCGGCAGCCGCAGCGGTGCATGCGCTCATCGCAGAGTGCTCAGATTCAACGGCTACGAAGTTGGTATCAACTTCACCGTCGGCGACGAAATTGGCGAAGGTCTGTACTATTTCGGTGGAAGGCGTAATCGGATACGCGGCTACCACATCCGGATTGATCTGGCGCATGGCTTCAGCGACGGCCAGGTTGCCCTCCAGCGGCTGTAATTGTCCCACAGGTGTAACCTCCTTGTGTCAGCTTGCAGGCTCCGGCGTCTCAGGCCAGAGCTATTCGTGGCTCTATTCGTCTTCCTGTTCGGGCATATCTGCGCCGGGCTGCATGGTGATGCAGTCCTTCGGGCAGACCTGGGCACAGATGCCGCAGCCCTTGCAGTGCTTGGGGTCAAAAGCGACAACCTGCTGATCCTTGACGATAACGGAATTGTCAGGGCAGTAGATCCAGCAGAAGAGACACTGGATGCAACATTCGTCATCGCGCACCGGGTGGACACTGCGCCATCCGCTGACATCGTATTCTTCAGCATTCCCCGCCTGAGGGATGACACCGCCATCCGCCATCTCATGCCATTTCGCGTCTGGTGGGTACACTCTCATGCTACCTGCACCTCCTCGTAAGCGCGCTGGATAGCTTGCTTGTTACCTTCGACTACGGCGGGCGGAAGTTTTTCAGAGAGCTGTTTTTCGACGGCTTTGAGGGTGGTCTCCAGATCGAGCACATCACTGACCTTTGCCAGAGCGCCGAGCATGGGTGTGTTGGGCATTTCGCGCCCGATGGTGTCCACCGAGATAGCGCTTGCATCCACAGTGCATAGCTCGACATCGGGGTTTGCAAGGTATTGCCTCATGTCGTCGGGGCTCTTGTCAGTGTTGATGATGAGCAGGGCGCCATCAGGTAAGCCGTCGGTGACGTTCTCGGTCTCGAGCAAACTCGAGTCCAGCACGATGACGATGTCGGGGCTATCAATGCTCGAGCGGAGTCTGATCGGCGCGTCCGAAATCCTGACGTAAGAACGCATCGGTGCACCACGCCGCTCCGCCCCGTATTCAGGGAAGGCCTGTACATTCCAGCCTTGCCCGGCGGCGGCGACTGCCAGTACATAGCCGGCAGTCTTGGCGCCTTGTCCGCCGCGGCCATGCCAGCGGACCTCAGTCAACTTCGCCATGGTAGTCCTCCTTGAGGGGGGCGCATGTAGGTTTGTTACAAGATGCTGCAGACAGGCCGGGTGAGCTTTCCGGCGCAACAGCGAAAACCGCCCGGCGGTCTCCGAGCAGTCTAAGACCGGGCGGATCCAGAGTGCCTGGTCCTGCACGACAGTAGTTTAGCACCAATTGCTCTCTCTGACAACTGCTGGCCAAACCGCGTTACTCCATTTGACGGCGGCCGCTCAGCGCCCTGGCAATAGTCACCTGATCCTGGTAATCGAGGTCGGCTCCGACCGGCAGGCCAAGCGCGATGCGGGTGACGACGACCCCCGGGTATTGCTGCAATGACTGCCGGATATGCTCGGCAGTGGCATCGCCCTCCACCGAAGGGCTGGTGGCAAGGATCACCTCGCGGATACCATCCTGAGACACGCGGTCGAGCAGGCTATCAATGTTGAGATCACCTGGGCCGATGCCCTCCAGCGGGGAAAGCACCCCGGCCAGGACATGGTAGGTGGCACGGTACTCGCCGGAGCGCTCCAGGGCCATCAGATCAGATACTTCAGCCACGACGCAGATTGTGGTCCGATCGCGGGCCGGATCATCGCAGATGGGGCACAGTTCGTCTTCGGTATAGTTGTGGCAGACCCGGCAGCGGCCGATGTCATCAGGCAAGGAACTGATCGCCTCTCCAAGCGCACGGGCGGCCTCTGGCCCGCTGCGCAGGATGTAAAAGGCCAGTCGCTGGGCGCTCTTTGGGCCGATGCCGGGAAGCCGCTGGAACTCTTCGATAACTCTTTGTAACGGCTGGGCGTATTGCAACATGATTATCGGGTCTCCACTAGAACATGTCGGGCATTTCAATGCCCATCTGGCCCAGCGGAGTTGCCTGCATGATCTTCTCCTTTTTCAGCGCCATCGCCTTGTTCATAGCTTCGCGCACGGCGGCGGTGACCAGGTCCTGCAGCAACTCTACGTCTTCGGGGTCAACAACGGCCGGGTCAATGACCACCTCGATAAGCTCGCCGTTGCCGGTCGCCCTGGCGGTCACCACGCCGCCGCCGGCAGTGGCCTCAACTGTGGTCGAGGCCAACTCCGCGAGGGCCTGCTGCAGCTTCTCCTGCATGCCGCCTAGTTGCGCCTCGAGCATCTTCTGCAAGGGATTCAACATTTTGCCTGCTCCCGATGTGGCCTTCTATTGGTTTGGCTCTTGCTGATCGGTGACTTCTTCACTGCCCGCAAACAGGCTCAGGGTCTGTTCCACGGCCTGCTCGGGCGTCATGGGCGCCTGTTCATCAGCCTCGGGCGCGTCTTGTGTGGCTGCCTGCTGCGGCTCAACCGGTGTGGGCGACTCCGGCTCCTGCGTCTGGGCAGCCGGTTCATCGGCAGCGGGACCGGGTTCGGACGCGGGCGGTGCAGAGCCTGTCCGAGCCGCCTCGACCTGCCGCTTGAACTCATCAGGATCGTCGAAAAGGCGGCACTCTATACTCAGCTTGCGGCCGAACACGCTTGAGGCAGCTTCCTCGACAAGGCTCTTGTACTTCTCGTCAATCCTGTTATGAGGCAATTCGGACGTAAAGCCAAGTGTGACCGTGTCGCCTTCGTATTCAACGGGCCTGCCCTCATCCTCGCGCAGAATCGCGGAAGTAAGCGGCATGTGGCCCATGCGGTTGAGCTCATCGCGTACCTGATCCCAGGCCTGGGCGATCAGTGGCAAACTGAGTTCCTGGCCCTCGGCGACTACAGGATGAGCTGCCGGCGGCTCAGGTGGGGCGGCAGGTTTAGCCTTCGCCTGGGTGGGACGCGCACTGGGCTGCTGCTGGCTGGGCCGGCCAGATGGTTGGGCAAGCTGCGGTGGGCGGGAGAGCTGAGCCAAGCCCACTTCCACCAGCAATGCGTGCTGGGAACTGTCTTTGAGATGGCTCTGTAACTCGGCCAGCGTCTTGACCGCATTCAGCAGCCGGTCCTCGCCCAGTGCCTCCGCCTGAGTCTGCATCTGCTCGGTCGCCTCGGCGGACATGCGCAGCCCCTCGGCCGCATCGCCGGCAATCTGCAATCGCAGCAGGTCGCGCAGGTAGATGGTAAGATCCTCTGCCAGCCGCACCAGGTCCTTGCCTTCTGAGATGGCCTGGTCCACAGACGCGAAGCAGGCGGCGACATCGCCACTGATGATCGCATCGGTGATACGGCTGAGCAGGTCGCGGTCGGTGACCCCGAGTACCTGGTTGACCACCTCGAGGTTGATGGGGCCGCCGGCAAAGGCGACTACCTGGTCGAATATGCTCTGGCCGTCACGCATAGCGCCGTCGGCGGCATGAGCTATTGCCCTCAGTGCAGCGTCATCAGCCTCGACTTGCTCCTGGTCGGCGATTATGCGCAGCGAGCCGACAATATCAGCCAGTGTAATAGCGCGGAACTCAAAATGCTGGCAACGGGAAAGAATCGTCGGAATTATCTTGTTTGCCTCAGTGGTCAGTAACATGAATACCACGTGGTCCGGCGGTTCTTCGAGCGTCTTGAGCAGCGCATTGTTGGCTTCGGGGGTGAGCTGATGGGCTTCGTCGAGAATGTAGATCTTGTAACGCCCTTCGGCAGGAGCAAACTTCACCTTCTCGCGAAGGTCGCGGATATCGTCTATGCCCCGGTTCGAGGCAGCGTCCATTTCGATTGTGTCCATGGCACTGCCGGCAATAATGGCCTTGCACATGTCACATTCGCCGCAGGGCTCAGGAGTGGGGCCTTTTTCGCAGTTGAGCGCGGCAGCCAGAATGCGGGCGGTGGAGGTCTTACCAGTGCCTCGGGGGCCGGTGAAAAGGTAGGCGTGGGCGACACGGTCATTGGCCAGAGCGTTCTTGAGGGTCTTGGCGACGTGCTGTTGGCCAATGAGGTCGTCAAAACGCTTGGGGCGATACTTGAGACTGAAAGAGACATAGGGCATATATGAACGCTCCGCTGTTTGCTCGTCTGGCTCGAATCCGGCATTGGAGGCTATTCGGAACGGCACCGGCGTCGGGCTAGAAAGCCCGACCTACGGGACAATAAGTAAGATTGCCCGACCTACGCGACAGGCAACGGGATGATTTGGTTAGTGGCCGCGCACCCACCTTCGATAGCGCAGGCCAGGCGTTACTCAGGTGGCTTGCTCCGGCCAGGCGGTCCGCGGCACAACAAGCTTACTGCCTACCGCTGCTTCCTTTCGGACCTGACGGAGTTCAGCAGGGCTCGTTTGCGCGGGGCCCAGCCTTCAACACCGCCCGCCTGAGGCAGACCCTAGACTGCGAGACCTCTAGTGGGAATTGTACCCCTCTATGGCGGATTGAGGGTTCAGGATACCGCCAGCCTCCCGTCTAGCGCGGCCAAAATCAATATCGCTTCAAAGATCACCTGATGAAGCATTGCACAATGCTTCATTACACAGTAGGAGCATTCGGCGTGAGAGTGCTGATACCTCTAGTCGGCTGTGAAAGTTGTATGGCGGAGAGGGTGGGATTCGAACCCACGTGCCCCTTGCGGGACAACGCGCTCTCCAGGCGCGCACCTTCGGCCGCTCGGTCACCTCTCCG
>JALGTY010000267.1 GCA_029821145.1 Candidatus Zipacnadia bacterium | reverse complement strand
GCCGTTGCAACCGTTCGGGAGACCGGCCCGCGCCCTTCCTCCCCGCGTGGCACAAGCTTGCCCGCCATAGCTTTAGCGAAGGCGGGGCTTTCCCGTAGGGGCTGAGCTTGACGAAGGCCAGCCTGTGGGTTCTTGCCGTTCTCCCCTCTCCCTGTGGGAGAGGGGCCGGGGGTGAGGGCAGCCGTTCTCCCCTCTCCCCCTGGCGGGTACCCACTACGCAGCAGTGGGTGAGGCCGGGGGTGAGGGGTGCCGTTGCCTTACGAAGCGCCAGATTGAACCTTCCGTCGCCCCTTGCGTTTAACGCACTGCCAACCCACCGCACTATCGCCTCTAAAGGAGACAACTTGACAATGAAGTGCGATACCTGTCGCGAACTGATGATGGCCTATTTGAAGGAAGAGTTGGATGATGATGACCGCAACGCCGTCGCTGTACATCTTGATCAGTGCGTCGAGTGCCGCAGGGAGCTGGAGGGTGTCCGCCGGGTCCTCAGCGTGGTAGATGCCGCCGATGAGCCTGGCATCCTGGCATTGGTCAGCGATATCATCGAGAGGGCCATCCCACAGCGCGCCAGCGACATTCACTTCCAGCCGACTGCCGATGGCATGGTCGTACGTTTCCGCATTGACGGGGTCCTCCACGATGCCATGGAGCTCCCCAAACAGCAGCAGCAGCCGGTGGTAGCGCGCATCAAGCTGATGGCGGACATGGACACTATGGAGCAGAAGGTCCCGCAGGACGGCAGAATCAGCATAGAGGTCAGCGCCAAGCAGTACGACCTGCGCGTCTCTTGCCTGCCCACGGTGCAGGGCGAGAGCATCGTCATCCGCATCTTATCGCCCCTGCAGCAGCTTCCTGGCATCGAGCAGATTGGCTTATCCGAGCACAACCGCCAGGCCTTTGACAGGTTACTCCATTCCCCTTGTGGCATTCTCATTGTCACAGGCCCGACCGGCTGCGGCAAGACGACCACGCTGTATGCGGCATTAGGTGAGCTGAACAGGCGGGAGTGCAGCGTCTTCACAGTTGAAGACCCGGTGGAGATCATCATTGAGGGGGTCAGCCAGGTCCCGGTCAACCGGGGCGTTGGCATGGATTTTGCCGCGGCGATGCGTCACATACTTCGTCAGGACCCGGACGTTATTATGTGCGGTGAACTCCGCGATCTCCCGACCGCCTACCTCCTCACCCAGGCGGCTCTTACTGGCCATCTCGTATTGAACACTCTGCACACTAATGATGCTGTCGCGGTTTTGCGACGTCTCAGCGACATGGGTGTGGAGCGTTTTCTGATTGCCGAGGCTTTATTGGGCGCTCTTGCCCAGCGCCTCGTCCGCAAGCTCTGCCCCGATTGTCGCGAGCAGCGTCCGCCGACCCCTGTGGAGTGCGCCTGGCTCCAGGCCTCTGGTATCGAAGATATTCCGGAGCAGGTATGGGGGACTGTCGGCTGCGACAACTGCCGTAGCACGGGCTATCGCGGGCGGACGGCGGTGCACGAGGTTTTTGTGATGGATGACGAGGTTCGCCAGATGCTTTCTGAGGGCGTGGAGATGGAGCATATTCAGAGGCAGGCTGCTCGGGGGGTTGTCTCGATGCATTATGATGCGGCGGAGAAGGTGGTAGCGGGGGTTACTGACGTTACGGAGGCGCTGCGCGTACTCCGTCACATTTCCGCTCGCGACGGCTAGCTCGGCTGATTCTCACATGTGCAGCTTGGCGGGGCGAGTCTGCCGTTGCCGTTCTCCCCTCTCCCTGCGGGAGAGGGGAATTGAAGGGGTGAGGGCAGCCGTTGCCTTTGCCGTCGGAGGGGCCGTGCCGAGCGAACGGTTGCGCCGTTGCATGCAACCGTTCGGGAGACCGGCCCGCGCCCTTTCTTGTCGCCTCGCTCAGGCTTCCCGAACATATTCGCGTGGCCCAGGCGACTCTAGCGGTTGCTCTTTGTGGTATAATTGCTCCACGAAGTCTGTACTCTAGCGGCCGGCTATTTCGGGTGAACGTGATGAGCTTCGCCAACTTCCTGAAACGCTTCCAGATGTTCACTACTGGCGATGGCGAGCCGATGGTGGTTGCTGCAATCGCGCTGCTCCTGTTCATGGTGGCGGTGTACTTGCTATTCAAGCGCGAGAGCGTGTGGCACACTATCTCGGGCATTGTTATCGCCTTGGTAGCGGTGTTTTATCTCCTGGTCGCCGGCGAGATCCTGCATATTGGCGGCTTTTCTGCTGCTGACATCCTTCGCCGGGCCTTACGCTTTTTCGGTCTGGGTTAGTCTCCGGCCTTCCTCGTCGCATGGCACAAGCTTGCCGAAGGGCAGCCCAAGTCTGTGTGCTGTTGTTGTTGTCCCCTCTCCCTCTGGGAGAGGGGAATACAAGGGGTGAGGGCTGTTGCAGCCCGACGCTACTTATCGAAGTGCTGATAGTCCTTACAGCTTGTCCAGTCCCCGCCCCAGCGCCATCCATGCGCCTTGAATATCCGCACCACCGCCCCATCGGGCGCAATCGAGTACGGGTCCTCGCCCGGCCGCCATTCCCCGGGCACGTATGGCGGCTCATCCGGATGCACGATCTTTTTGCCGCCTTTGATCATCGGGTTCTCGACCCTGTTTATATCAATCGCACGCCCGAACGCATGCTTTGACAGCCCTTGCCCGCCGGCTATGGTGCGGTAGTTATATCCCACCAGGTCGTGTATCGGGAACCTTTCCTCATCCAGATATATCTCCTTGAAGATCTCCTGCACTTCGGCGGCCAGCTTGCTGGCCACGACGATTTCGCGCGCCTTGGGCGATTTGACCCCGCCCTCCAGGTCCCAGGCCAGGAAGTGCACGGTGCTCAGCCCCTCGATATTAGCGTTTCTTTTCCTCTCGCGTAGATCGGGCTTCCTCTCATCCTCGCGTAGATCGGGCTTCTTCTCATCCTCGCGTAGGTCGGGCTTCTTCTCATCCTCGCGTAGGTCGGGCTTCCAGCCCGACTCATCATAGGCCTCCGCGTAAAAACATCTGACTTCGGCTTTCAGCAGGTAATCCCGGGCGACTTCCTCCCTGTCCGAATTCTCTATTATCAGAGCCGTTGTTTGATTGTCCTGCACGTACCTGCACGGTGTCTTCCACGGCGCGGACATGCTGGCGATACGCCCGGCTGTCTTGTGGCCGGCCTCACCTGTTGTTGGTGTCGGGTCCCCGAGCAGGTGCTGCAGCGTCACCGGGTAGGCCACGATCTTCGTCCACCGCCCGTCCTCGATCCGCACTTCCAACATGATACTTTCCAGCAGCCCTTTCCATTTTGTCGGGAATACGAAGTTCCCCAGGCTGTAGGCGATTGGCCGGTCTTTATAGATCTCGATGCCTTGCGGCGTATGCGGATGGTGCCCGATCACCAGGTCTGCGCCACAGTCCACACTCAGGTGGGCCAGGTGTTTCGGGAACTCGTCGGGTTCGCGTCGTGCCTCACGTCCCCAGTGGTAGCAGACCACGACGAAGTCGGCTTTTTTTCTGGCCGCGCTTATATCATTACGCAGCATTGCGCATGTTTGTGCGGTGGGCTTGGCGTTGGGGCCTGGCTTGACGAAGGTAGTGCCGGCGGTATGCTCGGTTGCGGCGAAGGACTCGGTGCCGGGCAGCGTATTTGGGCTGACGTAGGCCAGCACGGCTACTGTTTGCCCTTGGACCTCACAGATGACGGGCTTGCGGGCCGCCCACTTATCTCTGCCGGCTCCGGTGTGTTCGATCCCTGCCGCATCCAGCACGTCGAGGCTTTCGAGCAGTGCTTCCCCGCCGTAGTCCATGATGTGGTTATTGGCGAGTGTGGTCACATCGAAGCCGGCTGCGGCGAGGCGGTTGCCGTGGGCGGGCGCGACCTGGAAGAAGAATTCGTTACGTATCACGCGTCCATTTTTGAATTTCAGTGGTGTTTTCGCTCCATGGGTGGACAGTACGCATTCCAGGTTACACACTGCCAGGTCCGCGCCGGCGATGAATGCCTTCACATTGCCCAGGTAGTTGCGGTCTTGCAGCGGCAGCACATCGCCGACGAACACCAGCCGGGCCGGGCCAGGTGTTGGCGGCGCTGTCGCGGGCACCGCTGGCGACTTGGCCTTCCCAGACATTATCGAGTGGGCCGAGCTTCCCAATACATTCCCGTAGGTCGGGCTTCCAGCCCGACTCTGTTGTCGTTCTCCCCTCTCCCGAAACGGGAGAGGGGCCGGGGGTGAGGGCTGTCCTTGTCGTGCGGAGAGGCCCGCCTCAATCAAATCGCAGCAATCCCGCGCCACCCAGCCCAGTGCGACTAGTGCGCCACAGAGCACCACGGCACCGACTATACGCAGCCCGCGACGAAAAGCCATATCAGTTCCTTCCCACTCCTCGGGGCTACTTGTTTGTTCCTCGCATCTTTTTTCGGCACCTTTGCTGAAACGCGCCGTACGGGGTCACGAAGCAGCAATTCACGGACCTGGGCTGGTGCTTTTCTTGGCGGGATTCCCAGATACATTTCCGTGGGTCGGGCATCCTGCCCGACTCCGTCGCTGTAGAGTTGTTCGGAGGGGCCCGGGTACCCACTCCGAAGGAGCGGGTGAGGCTGCATACGGGGACTGTCCCTTTAGGGACTGTCCCCTGCCCGCATTGTTTATCAACGCGTAGGTCGGGCTTCCAGCCCGACTCGCCGTTGTCGTTGCCGTTGTCCCCTCTCCCCTCTCTGTCGCGTGGCACAGGCTTTCCAGCCTGTGAGTGCCTTTGCCTTCCGGAGGGGCCAAATGGGGATGAGAGTTTCGAAGAAACTCGAAGGGGTCCCCATCCGGCCCAGCCGTTGCCGTT
>JALGTY010000266.1 GCA_029821145.1 Candidatus Zipacnadia bacterium | reverse complement strand
ACTCGGTATATCAAGATTTTAGTTGACATTTCTTTCGTGAAAATGCTATGCTCAGTTTGCTTTGGTGGTCTAATGCATACCAAAGTGACGTGGCAAAAAGCTAGAGTTGTAGGCTGACAGCTTGATGCAGAGACGCACCCCTTCCCAAGCTAGGGCTGAATGGCTAGCTTATACCGAGAAGGAGGTGTGCTTTATATGGCTACAGGCAAAATCAAGTGGTTCAACGACTCCAAAGGCTTCGGCTTCATCGAGACCGGAGAAGGCGAAGATGTGTTCGTGCATTTCTCCGCTATTGCCGGTGAAGGCTATCGCTCTCTCAACGAGAACGACGAAGTCGAGTTCGACATCGTGCAGGACGCCAAAGGCCCTCGCGCCGAGAACGTTCGAGTTATTAGTAGCTAAGCACAAGCTCGTTTGCTACGAACACAAAAGCCCCTGCTGAAATGTAGCAGGGGCTTTTTCTTGCCTGGGGCTATCCGAATGACAACGACGATGTTTCCTAACCCCCTAGCCCCCTTCCCTGGAGGGAAGGGGGAATCAAAGGGGGATAGGGCTGGAAAGCCTGAACCGCACGACGCAAACGTGCAATCTGAATCAATCGGTCTCAGCTTCGGGCACGGCATCCAACTGCGGCAGGCGGGCCAGGACCATGCGCGTCAGAGCCGCCACCACCAGCCCGATGCCGAACAGGACCGCCCCAGCATAGACCCCCGAGAGCGCCGCAGCCACCGCCGCCATCGCCCCGGCATCCGCAGACAACAGCAATAGCTCGTAGGCGCGATGATGCTCCCGATCGAGGTGCCTGCCAACCCACGCGGCCGCCAGCGCAACCATCACCGCGCCGGTCAGCGGCAGCAGCACCATCATCGGCCGGTGCAGCTTCGGAGGCAATATCAACGCCCAGGCCGCGCCGATGAACGACCCGGCAACCATCCCGCACATGCCGTGGCCGAACACCGTCAGATAGGCCCGCGGCCGCGGCGCCGTACGCGTCGCAAAATCGTACCGGCACTGCGGGCACCTGCCGCTGAGTTTGTCCAATGGCAGCGGAAGGCCACAGTTAGGGCAGATTCGGTCAGAGTCGCCTCTCCTCATGCTCGCTTCCGTCGGAAATCAGACTGGGAGACTCTATTCGCGGCAGAAGTGCCAAATCCTTCCGTGGGGTCTGGCGCACAAGCTACAAGAGGTCTCAGTACCGTACCGTAAAGGACACTCCGTGCCAACGGCGAAACATATAAACACCTGGCACACTCGTGAGCCGAGGCCTGAAAGTACAAGCGTGGAGGAGATATATATGCGCGATTTTCGGAGCGAATATAACACACTAGCCGAGCGGATGGCCGAAAAGGGCATTGACATCGAAGCTGTCAAGGCCAGGCTGAAAGCCCAGGAGATTGAAACTCCCTCGTGGGGTTATGCAGACTCCGGCACCAGGTTCGGGACCTATTCCCAACCCGGTGCTGCGATCACCATCGCAGAGAAGCTAGCCGATGCCGCGCAGGTGCATGCGTTCACCGGCATAGCGCCGGCCATCGCCGTGCATGTGGCATGGGATTTCCCCGAAGGGTTCGACCCGGCGATAGTAGAGCATGCCGAAAGCCTTGGAGTGCGGATCGGCGCCATCAATCCCACCTGCTTCCAGGACCCCGAGGGCCTGATGGGCACCATCGCCAACCCGGACACCCGCATCCGGCAAAAGGCCGTCGCCCACATGCTCGAATCCGTCGCGATCGGGAGGCAGGTCGGCTCGCGGAACCTGAGCCTATGGTTCGCCGATGGCACGAATTACCCGGGCCAGGATGACCTGATACAGCGCAGACACCGCGTCAGCGAGAGCCTGCAGGCGGTCTATGAGGTCATGCCTGAGACGATGCGGATGCTGATCGAGTACAAACCCTTCGAGCCGGCGTTTTACCACACCGACATCGCCGACTGGGGCATGGCCTACCTGTTCGCGAAGAGCTGCGGCGAGCGGGCGAAAGTGCTGATTGATCTGGGCCACCATCTGCACGGCACCAACATCGAACACATCGTGGCGACGCTGCTGGATGAAGGGATGCTCGGAGGTTTCCATTTCAACAACGCCAGGTATGCGGATGATGACCTGGTAATCGGCTCGGTGAACCCGTACCAGGACTTTCTGATATTCGATCAGCTCGTGGTAGCTGAGAGCAAGCCGCAGGCGCCGGACATCGCCTATATGATTGACCAGAACTTCAACGTGAAGCCGAAGATTGCGGGGATGATCCAGAGCTGCCTGAACATCCAGCGGACCTACGCCAAGGCGCTGGTTGTGGATCGGGAGAAGCTGGCAGCGGCGCGGGCAGAGGGCGACATCATCGGCTCCGAGCAGGCGCTGATAGAAGCGTTCAACAGCGATGTGGAGCCGCTGCTGATGGTGGTGCGGGAGGAGATGGGGCTGGAGCCGGAGCCGCTGGCGGCATACCTGGCAAGCGGCTACCAGGAGAAGATCGAGCAAGAGCGGGGCATTCGGGAGGCCGGCGGCGGGCTGGGATAGAACGGCCCCTCTCTGCGACAACGGCAACGGATATGGAGTAGGGCAGGATGCCCGACCCACGGGATAATCATTGTGATGCCCGACCCCCGCGCAGGAAAAAAAGGAGGCAGCAATGCCGCGACCTAATCTGCTGTTTATCTTCACCGACCAACAGCGCCAGGATACTCTACGGGTGTATGGCAATGAGTTGATGAACACGCCGAATCTGGACAGCCTGGCCGCCGAGAGCGTGGTGTTCAACAACGCCTACGTCACACAGCCGGTCTGCACGCCCTCGCGGTCGAGTATCATGACTGGACTGTACCCGCATACCAACGACTGCACGGCCAACAACGTCCCGCTGACCCGCGAGTACCCCACCATCGCCGAGATGCTGCCTGAGGGCGAGTACGAGTGCGGGTACTTCGGCAAGTGGCACCTGGGCGACGAAATGGTCGGCCAGCACGGGTTCGAGAAGAACTGGGTGGCCACCGAGGACGGATACCACGTGCACGCCACCCAGGAGCTGTTCAAGACGCGCCACGTGAGCTACTACTACTTCCTGAAGCAGCATGGACTTGAGCCCGACCAGGTGGGGGATGATGGGTTCGCGTCGTTCTCGCGCAGCTTGTGTTGCCATCTGCCCAGGGAGCTGACCAAGCCGGCGTTTACCGCCAAACACGTGTGTGAGTTCATCGAGAAGAACAAGGCTCGGCCGTTTGTCTGCTATGTGAACTTCCTTGAGCCGCACACGCCCTTCCACGGGCCGTTCGATTTGATGTATGACCCGGCGGAAATGACATTCTCTCCCAACTTCCTCGCGCACGGAGATCACAGCACGCCACTACGCTGCCGCATTCTGCAGGAGCAATACGGAAACTACCCGGAAGACTACTACCGACAAAACAAGGCGCGCTACTACGGTCTCGTCAGCCTGGTTGACTACTACGTGGGGGAGATGCTGGATACCCTCAGCGCCTGTGGGCTGGATGAGGACACCATCGTTGTGTTCACCAGCGACCACGGCGAGATGATGGGCGACCATGCGCTGATGCACAAGACGGTGATGTACGAAGAGGCAGTAAAGGTGCCGCTGTTTATGCGCGTGCCGGCACGGGGACAGGAGCAGCGGCTCGTTGATGGCCCCGTCAGCCAGGTGGACCTGGTACCGACGCTGCTGGAGCTGATGGGCTGCGAGCAACCCGACGGCCTGCAGGGCTATAGCCTGCTGCCGTACCTGACCGGGGAAGGCGAGCTGGGCTGCGAGGATGTCTTTATCGAATGGCAGACCGCCGAGGGCTTCACGTACATCGCGGATCCGCGGTGGTCACAAGAGAAGCAGGCGGAGGCCGGTTCGGCGGAGGTGCGGACAGTGATCACACCCGAGGGCTGGAAGCTGAACTTGCGCCGGCATGACCTGTGCGAGTTGTATAACCTGCGCGAGGACCCGTATGAGCTGGACAATCTATACGCGCAGCTCGATGCGCAGGATGTAGTGGATGAACTCAGTGCCAGGATTCGTGGCTGGCAAGAGAGGACACAGGATGAGGCGGAAGTCTAGCCAGAATTGGAGGGAGGAGCTCTGATGTTCCAAAGAACGCTGCTGGGTGATGAGGATATACAGCCGCTGGCCGACGGTGTGTGCGAAGTGCTGGAAAAGGTCGGGATACTGTGCCAGAACCAGGAACTGCTGAGCGCGCTGGAAGCCGCCGGCGCCAAGGTTGACTATGGTGCCGGGCGGGCACGGTTCCCGCGTGATATGGTGCTGCAGTTCGCCGAGCAACTCAAGCAAGTCGGCAATGAAACACAGCAGGCTGATGAGAAGTTCGTCGCACCAGCACTGCCGACGCTTGGCATCCAGATAGCCCAGTTCTACTATGACTGGGAGCAGCAAGACAGACGCTCCGGGAACCGCGAGGACTTCATCACTCTCATCAAGCTCGCCGACGTGCTACATCCGGAAGTGGATGCCGGCCACTCGCTGCTGCTGACCGATGTGCCGCCGATGCTGGAGCCGCTGGAGGCGGCAATGCTCCTGGCTGAATACTCCCACAGCCCCGGCCTGGCCTTCGCCTGGCACGTGGATCAGGTGGACTACCTCAAGGAGATGGGCGAGATTCTTGGTATCGAGGACTGGTTCACCTGGGGCGCGATATGCTTTGCCCACCCGCTGCGGTTCGATAAGGATGTGGCGGACAAGTTCGTGCGGCGCGCGCAGGAGGGCACGTCCGTCGGGCTGACCGGTATGCCGATCGCAGGCTTCACCACGCCGGCCACTGTCGAGGGCTTCATTGCCGTGTCCAGCGCCGAGCACCTCGCGACCTGGATAACAGCCCGTGC
>JALGTY010000265.1 GCA_029821145.1 Candidatus Zipacnadia bacterium | reverse complement strand
GCCTGACAACGAAGAGGGGTTACTGCAGGCCGACGCGTGCATTGAGTGCGCCGAATGCGAAGACAAGTGCCCGCAGAACCTCCCCATCATCGAGCAGCTCGCCGAGACCCACGCAGCCCTCGGCGAGTGAGGGCAACTGCCATCGAAAGACGGGAGTAGCGCCCTCCCCAGCAGGCCAGAGAGCCATGAAAGACGAAATCAATCGCTAAGACAAGTCTGCGTTAGCAGACTGATAATCATTAGGAGGCAGACCGGATGACATCTTCATCAGAGGAGGCACTAAGGCAAGAGATCGCAAGGCTAAAACAGGCCAATGCTAGTCTAAGGAGAGCTAGTAGGAAGCATCTTGGGCCTGGCTATTGGGGTCTGGCCCCTGGGGAAGACCAAGACCGTAAGTTCACTCATGAGGAGATAGTCTTCCTGTTCGCCAGGGTATGGGATATGCTCGGGTTCGACTCAGTTCAGCTCGTTCAAACCGAGTACCCAGACTGCACCGTCCTAGAAGACGGAGAGCAAAAGCACATTGAGTTTGAACCGTACATATCTGCAGCCACTGAGCAACATATTCTGGGACATGACCTATCCAAGTGCGACTATATAGTATGTTGGGAGGACACCTTGCCTCCCCACTCACGCCTAAAACAGGAGATTGCAAAACGAGCCGTTGCGGTCATTGAGCTAAGTGAATTGTGCGGTGAACCTGGTGAAGAGCCGTCTGGGGCAAAGCCCTTGACCCGCAAAGAATTCGACGAGCTATCCCAAACTCAACAGAGAATTCTCTGGGCCTTTGTTAGTATCGAGGACCCAAATCGCATATTAACGGCGGAGGAAATTCGCAGGATCGCTGGGCTGGCACGCAAGAAGCAGAGGATAGGCGGGCCATTGGCAGGCTTGAGAAATAGAGAGCTTCTCCGCACAGTAGGGAAAATCGAAGGGAAAAAGGGGTGGCAACTAAATACAGAAGTTACAAGCATAGACAAACTGACGAAATGGATTTATCAGTACATAGAACTCGGTTTGCTACCTCCACTGAAGAGCTAATCCGTTCGCGTCAAAGCATACCCACCGCCTCTCCGGCGGCCGCATCTCTTTTGCTGTTACACGTTGCTAACCTTGCGCCTAAGCTAGCGACTGGAGCCCCTCAACCTCCTCGGTGCCGTCGGGCAGCACCCAGTCGGGCGATATGTAGCCTTCGTTTTCCCAGCGCTGCTTCCGCACGCAGTTCTTCCCGCCGTTGAAGCAGTAGTCCTCAATCCACTTCTTGTCGAGCTTGCCCGCGTCATACGCCCGTTTGATTCCGGAAGTTTCATCCCACCAGCGACACACATTCTTCTTTGCCATTCTATCCCGACTCCTCCATCTCAAGTGCGTCACACAATTGACGGATCGAGTTCTGTCTGTGTGTCATACTTCCTTACTCCCCTCTCCGGGGTACCCGCGCCAAAGGCGCGGGTCAGAGAGGGGCCGGGGGTTAGGGCGCTACCGTCTCCAGACCGGCCATCAAACGTTGCGCCACCGACGCCCACGAGAACTCCTCCGTCACCCGCTTCCGCCCCAGCTTGCCCAGCATTACCGCATAGTCCCGGTCCTCCAGCAGCCTGATTAGCGCGTTGGCCACCGTTTCATGGTCACGCGGCGGCACCAGCAGCCCCGACTCCCGGTCCGCTACTGCCTCCGGGATGCCACCGGTCCGGGTGCCGATTACGGGCGTGCCGCAGGCGTTGGCTTCCAGGAAACTGAGGCCGAAGCCCTCGGCCGGATGGCCCAGCAGGTCAAAGCTGGCTAATATCATCACCTCGGCCATCGTATAGAATTGCCGCAATTGCTCCAGCAGCACCTGGCCGGTGAAGACTACTCGTTCCTCTACTCGGTAGGCCCGCGCGTACTTCTCAAGCCGCTGCCGGTACGGGCCCTCGCCGACTATCACGTACTTGACCTCCGGCACCTGCTCTGCGACCATCAGCAGCGCCTCCAGCACGTATCTGTGGCCCTTGTGTGCGGCCAGGCGCGACACGGTGCATATCACTCGCGCGTCTTGCAGGCCAAGTTGCTTACGCAGTTTCTCCGCACCCTCCATGTCGGGGTAAAACTGCTCGGCGTCGAGCCCAGCACCCAATTGGTAGATATTGACCCGCGCTACACCCATTTTCCGCAACTGCTTCACCGTAAAGCCGCTGATGGCAAAAATGATGTCACAGTTGCCAAGGACATGCTTCTGCATCCCCCATTTGACGAAGTTGAGCCCGTGCAGGGCGAATTCACGGTCGTAGCCGATCATTGCGCTGACGCCGCCGGTGCTACGGGCCGCCCCGAGTGCCGCCGGGCCTTCGGGGAACCACTTGGTCGCCACGACGGCTGTCTCGGCACTGCCGCCGGCCAGCTCCACCGCGGCTGCTTCCATCTGCTGCCAGACCTGTCGTTTACCGCCGCCTGCCACACGTAGGATTTCGTAGTTCGCCTCCGCGTCGAACTGCTGGCTTTGCGGCTGCGCGGTGGCGACCACGTGCATGTCCGCGCCGGCATTGGCCAAGGCCTTGGCGAGCGAGGCTACGTACTGTTGAATTCCTCCGAGGGAGGGCGGGAAATCCGCGGCCAGCAGGATTATTTTCATTTCATTTGCTTCCCACTACGCAAATCTCTTACCATACCTGCGAAATCCTGATACATGGAGGAGAGCTTATGTTCGATGCAGACAAGATTGCAGACGAATTGTGTGAATTTGTGCGCATAGACAGCCTCTCCGGGCACGAATTGAACATGGCCCAACTGCTCAGCCAGCGCCTGGAAGGGCTGGGCCTGCCCACTCATTTCGACGATGCTCACCGGCCGATAGATGGCGAGGTCGGCAACCTCTGGTCAAAGATAGAGGGCACCGGGCCCGGCCTGCCTACGCTAATGCTAAACGCTCACATGGACACAGTCAAGCCCGGATGCGGCATCGAGCCGATTCGCGAGGGCGACACGATACGCAGCGGAGGCGATACCATCCTCGGTGGCGACGACAAGGCGGGAATCGCCATCATCTTCGCCGTCGTACGTGAGCTACTTGAGACAAAGCCTCCACATGGTGATATTCACATCGTTTTCACCATCGCAGAGGAAGTGGGTCTTTTCGGTGCAAAGCACATGGACTACGACAGCTTCCGGGCCGACTGCGCCCTGGTCCTCGACGGCGGCCGCGAGCCGGGAACTATCACCACGGCCGCACCTTCAGCACTGCGGCTCGGCTACGACATCACAGGCAAAGCGGCTCATTCCGGTGTGAAGCCCGAGGAGGGCGTCAGCGCCATCCAGGCCGCAGCCAAGGGCATTGCGAAAATGAAGTTGGGCCGCATAGATGCAGAGACGACTGCCAACATCGGAATCATCTCCGGTGGACAGGCCCGCAACATCATACCACCCGACTGCCGCGTCGAGGGCGAGGCCCGCAGCCATGACCCCGAAAAGCTCGATGCTCAGGCCCGGCACATGCGCGATTGTCTGCAGCAGGCCTGTGACGAAATCGGCGCAACACTGGAGGTCGAAAAGATCAGCTCTTACCGCGCCTTTGCGCTGCCCGATGACCACCCACTGGTCAGCGTCGCCACAGACGCCGCCCATGAGCTTGGCTTTGAACCCAAGGCCGAGCGTGGCGGCGGCGGCAGCGATGCCAACATTTACAACGAGCATGGCATCCCGGCGATCATCTTGCCTACAGGTTCTGCGGATCCCCACACGTTGAAAGAAAGCGTCAGCGTAAGAAGCCTGGGCCGATGCGCCGACTACCTCCTCGCCGTCATCGCCGAACTCCAGCACTAGCGCCGCGACGGCGGGCCTCTCCAAGTATGCTCGCGCGGCCCGGGATTCGCACCGTTGCGACAACGGCTTTGGCGTATCTCTTTGAATAGCAGGCCCATACCATAGTGTAAGACAGCCTCGTCGCGGAGGAATGCTTCGTGACCGAACTGAGAGTAGAGCCGTATGTGGTGCCGGCGGCTGACCTCGGGCCGGAGAACCCGCTGCCGATGTTCCGAACCGTCAATCCGGACTCAGCGATAGACTTTGAGGCCAACAACATACCGGAAGAAGATCGTCCCGGACTGGGGTGGCAAACCGGCCGGCGAGTGCTGCCGTATCGTATGCAGGACGGCTACAACCGCGAGAAGCGCCCGAGGGCGTTTGTCTCTGCGGTGCTCGAAAACGAGTTCGTCAAAGCAACGGTGCTTCCGGAAATCGGCGGGCTGGTTACCTCGATTATTCACAAGCCGCTGAACAGAGAGCTGTTGTACTGCAACCCCGTATTCCAGCCCGGCAACCTGGCCCTGCGCAACGCGTGGGTAAGCGGCGGCATAGAGTGGAATACACCGCACCTCGGTCATCATTACTTGACCTGCTCCCCGATCCACGCGGCTCGCGTCACAGGCGTCGGCGGTGATCCCGTACTGCGGCTTTACGCCTGGGACCGGGTCAAGTGTTTTCCCTGTCAGATAGACTTGCATTTGCCTTCCGAATCTCGGTTCCTGTTTGCGCACGTTCGCCTGATAAACCCTCACGACCACGAAATACCGATGTACTGGTGGACGAATATCGGTGTGCCGGAGTATCCCGGGGGGCGCGTGCTCTCTCCCGCAGATACGACATACAAGGGTATGACCGTGATGGACTGTCCTGTCATCAACGGACTTGATTACAGCTATTGCACGCGCATCAACAATGCCTACGATCTGTTTTTCAGAATCCCACCAGGACACCGTCCCTGGGAAGCCATCATAGACGCCGACGGAACAGGATTGATCCATACCTCTACCTGGCGGCTCAAGGGCCGGAAGTTGTTTGCCTGGGGAATGGGGGAGGGAAGCCGGCGCTGGAACGACTACTTGTCGGTGCCGGATAATCCTTTCCAGGAGATTCAGGCCGGACTGGCCTACACTCAGTCTCATTCGGTTCCCATGCCCGCCAGAGCCGAGTGGACCTGGACTGAAGCGTTCGGATACTTCGAGTCCGACCCGGCGATAACACATTCCACGAACTGGCAGGAAGCGTATTCTGAGGCTGAAAGGCTCCTGGAGGCAGTGCTCCCAAGAGAGGCAGTTGATTGCTTCCACGAGGAAGTGACGGAGGTCGCCCGCCGTGGCCCTGATGAGGTGCTTTTCAGGGGGCTGGGATGGGGCGCTTTGGAAAACCGCCGCTGTGCCGCTGCGCGACAGGCAAGCGGGATACCAGAAGAGCTGCCGTTCGAGGACACCGATCTCGGTGAGGAGCAAGAACCGTGGCTCGCCTTGCTTGAAACGGGTTGCCTGCCTGCCCGTGACCCTCTGGCAGACCCGGGGCAGTACCAGACGCAGGATGAATGGCGGACGCTACTTGAGCACAGCCTGGCGAATGGCAAAGGCGATAACTGGCTTGCGTGGCTGCACCTCGGCGTGATGAAACTGGAAGCAAACGACCCCGGCGGCGCACAAGAAGCCTGGAACAGGTCGCTGCAGCGTGCTCAAAACGGCTGGGCGCTGCGGAATCTGTCTATTCTGGAGACCCGTGACGGGAACACTGACGCTGCCTGCGAACTCCTGGCGCGGGCGTTGGCTGTCGGGCCCGTGGTGCCGGCACTGGCGGCGGAGTACGCTGGACTGCTGCTGCAACTTGAACGCTACGAGGCTCTTCAATATTTCCTCGACGGCCTGCCTGAGGCGGTGCGGTCGCACGAGCGGCTCCAGCTTGTGGCCGCCCGAGTCGCGCTCCATTTCGACAGGTTTGAGGAAGTCGAAGAGGTCCTGAAGCAGGACTTTGCGACAATTCAGGAGGGCGAGGTCTCGCTCACCGAGCTCTGGTTTGCCATGCACGAAAAGAAAGTCGCGGCTGCTGAGAATATCCCGATAGACGATGATCTACGCGCCCGCGTCAGGGCAGAATGCTGCGACATAGCCACCGATTCAATAATGAGCACTTGACAACCGATACTGTAGGTGTATAATGCATACAAAAGCGCATATATTTTGTATGCAATAGCGCATATAAGTGGGGTGCCAGTAGTGGACGATACATCAGTCCGTGTCAGTAAGGACACTCATCAGATCTTGAGTAAGCTGGCCCAGCAGCACCACACTTCGATCAGGGGCTATCTTGCGCGCGTTGCGGAGGACCTCCGCCGCCAGCATATGCTCGAAGAGACGAACGAGGCCTATGGTGCACTTCAGACAGGCGTGCAGGCGACGCCATCGCTGCAGGAAGAACGCGAGCTGTGGGATGCGACGCTAGCTGACGGGTTGGATGAGTAATGCCTGATCGTGGCGAGATCTGGCTTGTAGATCTGAGTCCTACGAGGGGACATGAGCAGGCCGGCGAAC